>DASQTR010000215.1:0-4522 GCA_035641795.1 Ilumatobacter sp. | reverse complement strand
ACGACACCGCCGGGATTGGCGATGTCGCCCGACATCAGCGTGCCGTCGTCGAACGGACGTGTCATCTGCGTCCGACGATCCTGCATCGAGCCATAGCTGTAGCCGTCGCCGCCGCGTCCGAGCTGCGGCGAGTCCTTCTGCGCGCCGGAACGGACCAGGCGCCCGGCGGCGAAGCCTGCGAAGCCGGCGGCAAACAGGAACATTGCGGGACGGCGCCGGGCGAATGAGGTTACGTCGTCGACGAACCCGCGCGGTCCACGCCGCTCCAGTGAGTCCGCATACGACTGAACACGTTGCTGTGCATCGCGCACGATGTCGAGCAGCTGACCTGCGCCTTCCGGTCGGCCGTCGACGAGCGCTTGGAGGTGGTCGCCCCAGGATCGGACGACCGAGATGGACTGTTGGCCGCGCGCTTCGGCCTGCTGCGTGAACTCCTCGCGTGCACGGCCCATGAGCGTGTCGACCTGCTGCTTGGCGGTCCCTGTCACGTTGGAGACCTGATCGGACATTTCCGACATGACGTGCTGTCCCGCCTCCTTCGCGGTTTGGGCGGTCTCGCCGGATTGCTGCCGCGGAGCAGATCCCATGTCTCCCATGTCGTCGGGCGGCGGCAGCGGCTGCCGGCTGGTTACGGGTGGGCTCGTGGAACGGTCGCCTTCGATGCTCATCGTTCCCTCCTTGGGTGTGTCGCGGTTGGTTGCGTCCGACCTACCCGAGGGCGCGAGCCGTTATACGAAGGGCGCGAGGAAATCACTCGAAAGGGGTTGCTGACCGAAGCTCATCAGAGCCGTTGCGACGTGTAACTACCAACCGAACGCGGGTAATTGGGGGTTCACAAGACACATCGACTGAGCCCGCCAACTAACCCGTGACCTGCGGAAACGTCGAGTGAACCGACGTTTCTCCTCCGCTCGCGACTAGAAGCGCTTCTCCGAGGGAAGCAGTGGCTAGTCCTCGAAACCGTTGGGACCCATCCGCACAGCGAGGAGACGAGCCGTCGTGGCAGTCGTGTTGGGTGTCAATGCAGTGTTCCACGATCCGGCCGCGGCTCTCGTGGTCGACGGTGTCACCGTCGCGGCTGCCGAGGAGGAACGCTTCAGTCGACGAAAGCACGGCAAGGACCCGGTTCCATTCTCGACGTGGGAGTTGCCGGAGCGCTCGATCAAGTTCTGCCTCTCCTTTGCCGGAATCTCGCCCGAGGACATCGACGCAGTCGGGTACTCGTACGACCCGAGTTTGACGCCGCATACGCGCGAGGACGTCGTCGCCCACGCGTGGGAGGGTTTGCGAACGCTCTACGCCGAGCGCGCAGAGCTCTTCCTGCGATCGGCGCTACCCGGTTTGCGCCAGGGGGTGCTCCGGCACGTTCCCCACCATGTCGCACACGCCGCGTCGGCTTGGGGCATGGCGCCGTTCGACTCGTGCGCAGTGATGGTGTTGGACGGCCGCGGCGAGGACACCTCGTACCTCGCCGGTGTTGCACGGGATGGCAGGTTCTGCCCGCTCGCGACGCAGGCTTTGCCCCACAGCTTGGGCCTGCGCTACGAGGAGCTCACCGGTCACCTCGGCTTCCGCCCCAGCAGCGACGAGTACAAGGTGATGGCGTTGGCGAGCTACGGCCAACCGACATCCTTGGCTGATTTTCGACGGTGGATCCACACCGACGGCAATGGTCATTTCGCCACGGAGAGCATTCCGTGGGATTCGCTGCTCGCGCGAAGCGAGCTAGGCGACGACGTGTCCGATGTCGCGGTCGACCCCGAGCAGGCGAACCTGGCCAGTTCTCTCCAAACTCGATTGCAGGAGGTCCTGCTCGAGCTCGCCGAGTGGCTGCACGGGCGCACTGGCGAGAGCCGACTGGCGTTGGCCGGAGGAGTGGCGCTCAACTGCGTCGCCAACACGTACCTGCACGAGCGCGGACCCTTCGACGCCGTTTGGGTGCAACCGGCTGCGGGCGACGCGGGGACGGCCGCCGGCGCCGCGATCGCTGTGGCCGCCGCGCTCGGCGACCGCCCAGCGCCGATGCGCACTGCCGCACTCGGGCCGGAGTGGAGCGACGCAGAGATAGAGGACGCCCTGTGCACGGCACGTATCACATACCGCCGTTCTCCCTCGATCGCCGGCGAGGTCGCCGAGGCGCTGGCACGTGACGAGATCGTCGCCTGGTTCCAGGGACGCAGCGAGTTCGGGCCGAGGGCGTTGGGCCATCGCAGCCTGCTCGCCCATCCGGGCCATGCCGCCAACCTCGACCGCCTCAACGCTGTCAAGGGCCGCGAAAGCTTTCGACCCGTCGCCCCGATGGTGCTCGCTGAGAAGGCGCAACAGATCTTCGACGGCGGACCCTTCCCCAGCCCGTACATGTTGTTCGTGCACCGGGTTCGAGAGAGCTGGGTCGACCGCATCCCGGCGGTCGTCCACGTCGACAACACCGCTCGGATCCAGACCATCGGCCCCGACGACGAGCCACTGGTCCATGAGCTACTGAGCGAGTTCGAACGTCGCACCGGTCTGCCCGTGGTGGTGAACACATCCCTCAACACGGCGTCACGACCGATGGTGAACGATCCGCGTGACGCCCTGGAGTGCTTCGGCTCGGCGCCGATCGACCTGCTCGCCATCGGCTCGTTCGTCGTTCGCAGGGACTCGTGGCTCGGGTGAGCACATCCGAGCCGCGACGGTCTCGTGAACTCGCGTTCGACGTCGTAATCCCCACGCTGGGCAGGCCGAGCCTCGCGGAACTCCTGTCGTCGCTCGCCCGCTGCAGCGGCCCGCGCCCTGCCTCGATCGTCATCGCCGACGATCGGCGCGACGACGCCGTGCCGTTGAACGACCAGCCGTTCGACGTCAAGTGGGATGTCGTCACGCCGCGTCACGCGATCGTGCGGGTCGGCGGTCGCGGTCCAGCGGCGGCACGCAACGCCGGCTGGCGCCGCTGTTCCTCGCCGTGGGTCGTGTTCGTGGACGACGACGTGGTACCGGACCCTGACTGGTTGCGCGACCTCGCCGACGACATCACAGGCTGTTCGCTTCGCACGGCGGCGATACAAGGCCGCCTGACGGTGCCGCTGCCGCAGCAGCGCAGAGCGACGGACTACGAGCGCAACGTCGCGCGGCTCGAGCACTCGGCGTGGATCACCGCCGACCTTGCCGTTCGTCGTCAGGCGTTGCTCGACATCGGAGGATTCGACGAGAGATTCAGGCGCGCCTACCGCGAAGACACCGACCTCGCGCTGCGCCTGATGGACGCAGGGTGGGAATTGGCTCAGGGCACGCGTCGCACCACCCACCCCGTTCGGTCGTCGTCATGGAGGACGAGCGTTGCTGCGCAGCGCGGCAACGCCGACGACGCGCTCATGCGCCGGCTGCACGGTTCGGACTGGCGGACACGCGGCAATGCGCCGCGAGGTGCGCTCGGCAGCCTCACCGCGACGGCCGCGATCTCGGCGCTCGCCCTCGTCGCGGCGCTCGCCCGCCGTCCACGCCTGGCTGCGTTCTCGGCAGCCGCGGCAGTGATCCGGACCGCTCGCTTCTGGGCGCGCCGCGCCTTGAGCGGTCCCGGCTCTCCCGCCGAGTGGTCCGGTCTCGCCGGGTCGACGATCCTCATCACGTTCGCGGCGCCGCTCTGGCGCGCATGGGGTTTCGTGCGTGCCCTGCGCGTCGCGCCGCGCGGGCAGGCCGACCGCTGGGGGCCGCAACCTCCCGCACTCGTGTTGTTCGATCGCGACGGCACGTTGATTCACGACGTGCCGTACAACGGCGACCCGACACGTGTCGTTCCGGTGCCCGGCGCCGAAGCCGCGCTCAACCGACTCCGTGAGGCCGGCGTAGCGGTCGGCATGATCACAAACCAGAGCGGGGTCGGCCGTGGCCTGCTCTCGATCGACGATGTACACGCGGCGAACGCGCGGACCGAGCATTTGCTCGGCCCGTTCGCAGTGGTCGAGGTCTGCCCGCACCTCGAGGTTGAAAATTGTCGGTGCCGGAAGCCGGCGCCAGGCATGGTGGTCGACGCGGCACGGCGGCTCGGCGTCGAACCCGAACGGTGTGCTGTCGTGGGGGACATCGGCAGCGACGTCCGCGCGGCCGTCGCCGCCGGAGCGCGAGGCCTGCTGGTGCCGACGCTGGTCACCTCGGCGGACGAGATCGTCGAGGCACCGGAGGTCGTCAGCAGTCTCGGGCAGGCCGTCGACGTCCTCCTCGGGACGAGGCCGCGACCGTGACCAACCGACTCGTCGCACGACTCGACAACGTGGGCGACGTCGTCCTCACCGGCCCTGCCGTTCGTGCGGTTGCAGGGGGCGGCCGTCCGGTCACCTTCCTCGCCGGGCCAAGGGGAGCGGACGCCGCAGCGCTGCTCCCTGGGGTCGCCGAGGTGCTCGTCTTCGACGCGCCGTGGGTCGCGTTCGACCCCTCCCCGATCGATCCGCGAGCGATTCGAACACTCGTGGACCGGGTGCGCCGCCACGCCATCGAGGAGGCGATCATCCTCACCTCGTTCCACCAGAGCCCGCTCCCGCTCGCG
>DASQTR010000214.1:0-5377 GCA_035641795.1 Ilumatobacter sp. | reverse complement strand
CATCGCGCTGTTCCTCGGCGCCGGTCACGGTGTCGAGCGCGCAATCGGCATCATCGAAGGCGGCAAGTGGTTCCTCGGTGCGCCGACCGTGATCTGGCTGGGCACGGCGGCGTTGATCCGACGGCGCCGACTCCATCGGCTCGGAATCGACGCACGCGACGACTTCTTCTTCCGCTACGCGTTGTCGTTCTGCGTCACGCTGCCGATCGCGCAGGTCGCCTACCTCGGTCGCTTCGGTTCGTTCGCGCAACCGTCGAAGCTGGCCGAGTCCGGTGCACGCTTGATGGGCATCGGCGTGATCGTGCTGACGGTGATCGGCACGTGCTCGTTGGCGGTGTCCGAGCGCTGGTGGAATCCACGGCGCCGGCGGGGCCAGCCGGCCGGTCTCGCCACGTAGTCAAAGCCGGCGGTCATGCTCCGAGCAATGCCCGCGCGGCGGCCGGCCAGTCGGTGACCAGTCCGTCGAGCGACGCCGCCTTGGCGGGCGAGATGTCGCGTGTCTTGCACCACGCGTATACGCGGAGGCCATGTCCCCGTGCCTCGTCGACGAACCGCGGCGTGATCACGGACCAGTGGGCCGAGATGCCGCGCGCCCGTGCGCTCACCGCGTCAGCGAGGAATCGCCGCAGCTCGTCAGGACGCCGTGCGTCGCGCAGAAGCGAGCCCTCGATCTCTGGTGCCCGCTCGGCGGCGCGCGCCACCGCCGCTGCGCTCTTGGCCCAGAACAGGACACGCCCAGCGGCGTGTTGATCGCGTACCTCCGCGAGCACAGCGTCTGTAGCCGCCGGATCCTTGACGTCGATCGCCATGCGCAGATCACCGTCGAGCGCGGCCAGCGCCTCCGCCAGGGTCGGCGCCGGCTCCTCGCTCCCGCGCAGCCGCAGCCGACGCAACTCCGCCAGCAAAGTGCGATCGACGCGCCGGCCACGGCGAGTCGTGCGCCACAGCGTCGGATCGTGCATCAGCACCGGGTGTCCGTCGGCGGTCACGCGCACGTCGACCTCGACCGCGTCGGCGCCGGCGCGGGCCGCCTCGCGGATGCCGGCGATGCTGTTCTCGGGCGCTTGGCGGGGGCACGTCCGATGGGCGATGACGAGTGCCGACACGCGGCAGCAGCGTACGCGCGATCGACGTGTGTGGCACTCACGGCTACCGTTCCGCGGGTGGCCAAGCGCAACGAATTCGGCGAGCCGGTCGAGCTCGTCGTCGACGGCCACCCGGTCGAGATCACGAGTCCGGGCAAGGTGCTGTTCCCCAAGCCGGGGTTGACCAAGCTCGACCTCGCCAACTACTACGTCGCCGTCGGTCCCGCCCTGATGCGCTGGATCCGTGACCGCCCGGTCCTGCTCGAGCGCTATCCCAACGGCGTCGACGGCCAGAGCTTCTACCAGAAGCGGATCCCCGACTCGGCGCCGAAGTGGCTGACCACGACGATGGTGCAGACGATCAACGGCACGCCGTCGCGCGCGCTCGTGGTCAGCGACCTGGCGCACATCTTGTGGGCGGCCAACATCGGCGTGCTCGGGCTGCACGTGTGGCAGTACCGGGCCGACCGCCCGCAATGGGCCGACGAGCTGCGCATCGATCTCGACCCGTCGCCGGGTCAGACGTTCGACGACATCCGTGAGGCGGCGATGCATGTGCGGCTCTACTTCGCCGAGCTGGGGATCAAGTCGTACGTCAAGACGACCGGCAGCAAGGGCATGCACGTCTACGTGCGCGTCGTCGACGGCTACGACTCGTTCGCGGTACGCGGGGCGTCGGTAATCGCCGCTCGCGACCTCGCCCGTCTTCACCCGGACCTGATCACCGACCAGTGGTGGAAAGAATTGCGGGAAGGCAAGGTGTTCGTCGACTTCAACCAGAACGCCCCCCACAAGAACGTGTTCGGTGCGTGGGGTGTGCGCGCCCGCGCCTGGGCGCAGGTGTCGACACCGATCGAGTGGGACGAGTTGATGACCGTCGATCCGGAGGAGCTGACGATCCTGAGCGTGCCGAAACGGCTGGCCGACAACGGCGACCCGTGGCACGACATGGACGACGAGCCGCAGGACATCGGGCCACTGGTCGACCGCTTCGCCGACGACCTGTCGGCGGGCATCCCCGACCCGCCCTGGCCGCCGGTGTACCCGAAGATGCCGAACGAGGCGCCCCGGGTGCAACCCAGCCGCGCCCGCAAGGTGGAGTGACAACGGCCACCATCGCGAACCGATTCGTGGCGCGCGTCGTACAGGGAAGCGAGAGTCCCAACGGAGACGCAACGAAGGAGTCCGCCCATGCTCGTTCCCACCAGGTCAGCCCGGTCCCACACCTCGAAACGGATGTTCGCGCTCGCCGCCGTCGCCGCCATCGCGCTTGCCGCCTGTGGCGACGATGACGACGACGATGCCGCACCCGCAGCGGCGCCGACGACCGAATCCGCCGCATCACCCACGACCGCCGCTGCTGAGGCACCGACGACGACAGCCAACGACCGCGGACTGTACGGCAGCGACTCCGAGGGCACGGCGACGACCGCAGCCGCAGCCGCCGGCGGCGGCGAAGGCGTGGTCCTGGTCGCCGATTCGGATCTGGGCCAGATCCTCACTGCTTCGGACGGCATGACGTTGTACATGTTCATGCCCGATGCCCAGGGTGACCCCACCTGCACCGCCGACTGTGCCAAGGCATGGCCACCGTTGACCGTGGAAGACGGAGCGGCGGTGTCGGGCGGCGACGGCGTCGACGCCTCGCTGCTCGGCACGGCCACGCACCCCGAGTCCGGCACGCAGGTCACGTACAACGGCTGGCCGCTCTACTACTACACGCCTGATGCGGCGCCCGGCGACACGACCGGTCAGGGCCAGGGCGGCGTCTGGTACGTACTCGACCCGGCCGGCAATCCAATCAGCGACAGCTGATCACACACGACCCGTCGTCAGGGAGAGGACTGGCGACGGGTCGAACCTTTTTCGGCCGAGCCTGCGGTCGTAAGGTTCGGTTGGTGCGATCTCCGAAGGACTTCTTCAAGCCGCTCGCCGTGGGCGCTCCCGCTCCGCTGCGGGAGATCCCCGTGCGGCCGAGCCGGATGATCCACTTCTTCCCGGCCTCCAACCCGAAGATCCGGGCCAAGCTCCCCGAGATGACCGGCACGGTCGATGTGCTGCTGGCCAACCTCGAAGACGGCGTGCCGGCCAGCGACAAGGCCGAAGCACGCGCCGGACTGGTCGACACGGCGCGGTCGGTGCAGTTCGGCAAGACGCAGTTCTGGACGCGCGTCAACAGCCTCGACTCACCTTGGGGCCTCGACGACCTGACCACAGCGGTGCTGGAGGCGGGCGACGTGCTCGACGTGATCATGATCCCCAAGGTCGAGGGACCGGAGGACATCCACTACGTCGACCGGCTGCTCGCCCAGCTCGAGGCCAAGGCGGGATCGTCGCGTCCGCTGCTGGTGCACGCGATCCTCGAGACGGCCCGCGGCGTCGCCAACGTCGAGGAGATCTGCGTCGCCTCGCCGCGCATGCAAGGACTCTCCCTGGGCCCGGCCGATCTGGCCGCCAACCGGCGGATGAAGACGACCCGCGTCGGCGGCGGCCATCCGGACTACGTCGTGCGCGCCGACCCCAAGCGTTCCGATCCCGACGCGCCGCGAGCGACCCATCAGCAGGACCTCTGGCACTACACGATCGCGCGCATGGTCGACGCCTGCGTCGCCGCCGGGATCCTCCCGTACTACGGCCCCTTCGGCGACATCGCCGACGCAGTCGCGTGCGAGGATCAGTTCCGCAACGCCTACCTGCTGGGTTGCGTCGGCGCATGGTCGCTGCACCCCAGCCAGATCGACATCGCCAAGCGCGTGTTCACGCCGCGCCCCGCCGACGTGGCCCACGCGCTACGAGTGATCGACGCCATGGGCGACGGGACGGGCGCCATCATGCTCGACGGCAAGATGGAGGACGACGCCTCCTGCAAGCAGTGCCAGGTGATCGTGGCGCTGGCCCACGAGCTGGCGGTGGGCGATCCCGAGCTGGCCGCGGCCTATGGGTTCTGAAGTGAGGACAGACGCCCTGCGACCGCGACGTTCGGTGCTCTACATGCCGGCCGCCAACGAGCGTGCGTTGGAGAAGGCGAAGACGATCGCCGCCGACGCACTCATCTTCGACCTCGAGGACGCGGTCGCACCCGACGCCAAGAAAGCCGCCCGTGCGAACGCCGTCGCCGCTGCCGGGTCTGGCGCCTACGGGCGGCGGGAGCTGACGATCCGCTGCAACGGACTCACGACGCAGTGGGGTGCCGCCGACCTTGCCGCCGCCGCCAAGTCGGGCGCCTCGGCAGTCGTGATCCCCAAGGTCGACTCACGCGATTACCTCGACGAGGTCGCGCTGCAACTGACTGCCGCCGGCGCGCCGGACGAGATGTCGATCTGGGCGATGGTCGAGACGCCCACGGCGATTCTCGACATCCGCACGATCGCCGCTCACCATCGCGTCAGCGTGCTGGTGATGGGCAACAACGACCTCGCCAAGGAGTTGCGCACCGGCGTCCTGCCCGAGCGGACGCCCCTGCTACCTGCATTGGCGATGGCGATGCTGGGGGCGCGCGAAGCGGGCAAGGCGATCCTCGACGGCGTGTACAACGACGTCAGTGACGCCGAGGGGTTCCTTGCCGAGGCCCGGCAGGGCAAGGCGATGGGCTTCGACGGCAAGACGCTCGTGCACCCCAGCCAGGTGTCGCCCGCCAACGAGGTGTGGGCCCCGACCGCCGAGGAGATCGACTTCGCCCGGCGGGTGATCGCCGCCTTCGACGAGGCCGAGTCGGCAGGCCGCGGCGTCGTGACGGTCGATGGACGCATGATCGAGCACCTCCACGTCCAGAACGCGGAACGCATCCTCGCCATGGCCGACGCCATCGCCGGGCTCGGGTAGCCGTCTGCAGCGGGACTACGTTCCCGGGCATGTCCGACATGTCAGGTCCCGATGAGCTGCTGACCGAGGTGCTGGCGCGGTACGACGAGGCGCCGAACCCGAGACTGAAGGAGGTCATGCAAGCCGCGATCCGCCACATCCACGCCTTTGCCCGCGAGGTCGACCTCCAGCGCGACGAGTGGTTCGCCGGCATCCAGTGGCTCACCGCCACCGGGCAGATGTGCAGCGATACCCGCCAGGAGTTCATCCTGCTGTCCGACACGATGGGCCTGTCGACGTTGGTCGAGATGATGAGCTACTCGGGCGCCGAGGGCACCACCGAGAACACCGTGCTCGGCCCGTTCTATGCCGCCGGCTCACCCGAGCGCGCCAACGGCGAGTCGATGCTCAACGACGAGGACCGTGGCGACCGCGTCGTCGTCCGCGGCACCATCACGAACAGCGACGGCGAGCCGCTCGAGGGCGTTGTG
>DASQTR010000213.1:0-7342 GCA_035641795.1 Ilumatobacter sp. | reverse complement strand
CGTGCGCTCGAACACCGACAGGGCGAGCGTGTTACCGATGCCGATCAGGGCGATCACGACGGCCAATGCGACCATCGCATTGACCATCGCCATCACCTTGTCGACCATGCCGGTCATGCGATCGCGGAACTCGTCCGCGGTTTCGACCGCGGCGTAGGGGTACTCGTCTACGAGTCCCGCGACCACGGCATCCTTGCTCGACTGCGAGGCACCGTCGGTGAACGAGAACGCCAGCCAGTCGGCGTCAGGCGCGATTCCCACCGCCTCCAGCACGGCGGTGTCGAACAGGTAGTCCTCGCTGAGGATCGCCTGGTCGTCGAAGAGGCCGACGATGGTCGCGTCGACGCTGTGGCCGTTCGGCGACTCGACGACGACCGTGTCGCCAGGCTCGGCACCTGTGGCCTTGGCCTCGTCGACGGAGACGACCGCCGGGTAGGTGGCGTCTGTCGCGAAGCCGCCTTGCGTCACGCCGACATCGAGCAACGTGTCGACCTGGTGGAAATCGAAACCAACCACGCTGGTGACGGTGCCATCGACGCGAGCGTCGACCTGCGAGAACCCGGTCGCAGCGGCAACGGCGTCCGACTCCTGCAGCTCGCCCGCGAGCGGTGCCGGGAACCCGACGTCCTCGAGCTCATCGGTGACGTAGTAGTCAGCCTTGGCGGAGCGGTCGAAGGTGGAGCCCATCGAGGCCTTGACCGAGTCGCCGACCACGAGCGCGGTGGTGACGAGTGTCAGGCCGATCATCAACGCCGCCGCCGTCGTGGCGGTGCGGCGCGAGTTGCGTGCCGCGTTGCGCTGAGCGAGCCGGCCGGCCACGCCGCCGGTGGCCCGCATCGGCAAGCCGAACACTTTGGTGATGAAGCTCACCGCGAGCGGGCTGAGCACGGTCACGCCGATGAACAGCGACATCGCCCCGAGCGCGATCCCGAGCGCGGCTGAAGCAGGCGCCGCGAGGCCGGCGACAGCGAACACCAGGCCACCCCCGACGAGCGCGACGCCGGTCACCACCCTCTTGCGCGAGGGAGCGTTGACGTTCTCCGACCGACCCGACAGCGCGGCGATCGGCGGAACGGTCGAGGCGCGGCGTGCCGGCGCCAGGGCCGCCACGAGAGTGACACCGATCCCGGTGAGGGCGGCGGCGATCAGGGTCCGCGGAGCGATGATCAAAGGCCAGTCGCTGAGGTCGATACCCATCAGTCCGAACAGCACGTCGATTCCCTTGGCGATGGCGACGCCGCCACCGATGCCGGCCGCCGAGGCGAGCACGCCCATGACGAGCGCTTCACCGATGACCGAGCGCCGGATCTGCGCGGGGTCGGCGCCGATCGTGCGCAGCAACGCCAGTTCACGGGTCCGCTGGCCGAGCACGATCGAGAACGTGTTGTAGATGATGAAGATCGAGACGAACAGCGCGACGAAGCCGAAGCCGAGCAAGATCTTGCCAACGAGGTTGACCTCTTGCGTGAAGTCGTCCGTCGTCTCGGCCAGCACCGTGGCATGGTCGACCACCTCGGCCGCCGGCACGCTGGTGCCGACCGCAGTTTGGATGGCGCCCTGGACTTCGGCTGTGTCGGCGCCGTCGGCGAGCTGCACAGCGACGCTGTCGATGCCACCCTCGCCGAACAGTTCGATCGCCTCGGCAGTGTTGAACTGCATCAACGTCGCACCGAGCGTCGAGTTGTCGGCCCCGAACGACGTGATGCCGGACAGCTTGAGGTTGGCGCGCCCGTCGGGCGCCATCACCTCATAGGTGTCGCCGATCACGAAGCCGTATTCGGCGGCGGCATCGAGGTCCATCGTGAACTCGCCGACCTCGGGCGCGGCGCCGTCGACCAGCGCGAAGGCGCTCAATCGCGGGTTGTCGATCCAGTTGAACGCAAGCTGGGGCGGACCGTTGGTCGGGATCGTCTCGCCGTTGGCCCGGATCGGCCGGACCACGTTGTAGCCGGATTCGATACTTGCAACGGCGTCGGCGACGCCGTCCACGCCGGCGACGGTGGTGACCGCGTCCGGCGGTAGCGGTGGTGGGTCCCCGAAGTCGGCGGTGTTGCGAACCTCGAGGTCGACGCCGGCGGTCACCTCCTCTGACACCTTGGTGAAGGTGCTGCGGAGGCCGTCGCCGAGCACGAAGGCCGAGACGACGAAGCTTACGGCGAGCGTCACGCCCAACGCGGTGAGGGCGAAGCGAACCTTGTTCGCCAGTAGGTGCTTGATGGTGAGTCGAAACATGGCTGTCTCCAATCGATTCGTGTGGGTCGTTCAGCTGCTGATCCGACGCATGTGATCGATCACGGCGTCGGGGGTGGGGTCGACGAGCTGGTCGGTGACGCTGCCGTCGGTTAGAAACACGACGCGGTGCGAGTAGCTGGCGGCGACGGGGTCGTGGGTGACCATCACGATCGTCTGGCCGAGCTCGCGCACGGCGTGGCGCATGAACGCCAAGATCTCCGCGCCGGTCGTGCTGTCGAGGTTGCCGGTCGGCTCGTCGGCGAAGATGATCTGGGGGCGGCTCGCCAGCGCGCGGGCGACGGCGACGCGCTGCTGCTGGCCGCCGGACAGCTCGTTCGGGCAGTGTCGCAGGCGGTTCGAGAGGCCGACAGTTTCGACGACGTGGTCGAGCCACTCGCGGTCGGGCTTGCGCCCTGCGAGCTCCGTCGGGAGCGTGATGTTCTCGATCGCGGTCAGCGTGGGGACGAGGTTGAACGCCTGGAAGACGAAGCCCAGCCGGTCGCGCCGCAAAAGCGTCAGCTGCTTCTCGCTGGCGTTCGTGACGTCGACGTCGCCGATCGTCACCGTGCCGCTGTCGACTCGGTCGAGGCCCGCCATGCAGTGCATGAGCGTCGACTTGCCCGAGCCGGAGGGGCCCATGATGGCGGTGAACTGGCCGGCGGCGAAGTCGATGTCGACGCCGTCGAGGGCGACCACTTGTGTGTGGCCCTTGCCGTAGGTCTTGGTCGCGTCCCGAGCCGACGCCGCTGCGAACAGCGGTGTGAAGCTGGCGGGTGGGGTCTGGAGGAGTGTCATGGCGGTTTGCCTTTCTGGACGTGTTCCGGTGCGTGATGTCGTGTGTGGTCGGGATCGGTTACGGATGGCGGAGGCGTCGCCAGGCGACGAGGCGTGTCGGCCTTGGCGCGACTGGCGGTCGGCGGCGGCCGCCTCGCGCAGGATCGCGGCACGGACGCGCGCCCGATCGCTGGAGGAGGCGACGAAGTACAGGGAAACGGGGTCGAAGGTCATGGTGGAGTCCTTTCGTGGTTGGTGTGGGGACGCTCTCGACGGTACGGAAGGTGGCCGCGGCGATCGTCCGGCGATGGCCTGATCGCGACTCCCACACGCGGGCGATCGCGACAGCCGGTAGTCCGCGTCCGGTCATCCGTTTGGCGGAGTAGCGGTCATCCGATCGCGGGACGATCGTCGTCCTCGGGCGGGGTACGTTCAGCGCATGATCAGACGGTGGTGCCGTCGATGAGCCCGGCCCGTCGCTGGGTGTCCGACCCCCGCCACCTCGTGGACCTGCTCGTCGTGGTCGTCGTCGGTGTGCTGTCGGTCGCCGACGTCGCCTCCGCCGACGACGCTGGAATCGAGGGCCGGCGACCCGCCGACGCACTGGCGTTCGCATTGGTGATCGCCGGGTCGGTCAGCCTCTATTGGAGGCGCAGCCTGCCAACCGCAACGCTCACATTCGTCACGGCGGTTCTAGTGACGATCTACCTACGCGAGTACGGCGCCCTCCTGTCGGTGCTCGGCCTGCCCGCGCTGTACGCAGTCGCTGCTCACGAGGAGCATCGGCGCCGCGCGTGGTGGGCATTGGGTCTGTCGTGTGCCTGCCTCCTCATCGCGGCGAGCGTCAGCGTGCTCGACCGCCCAGAGGGATTCGCCTATCTGACCGCCGTCAGCATGATCGGCTTCCTCGCGGCGGCGATCGCGGCGGGCGTCATCATCCGCAATCGCGAGCGGATCTTCGTCGACACCGAACGGCGAGCGGCGCAGGCGGAAGCTGACCGGCTCGCCGAGGCCGAGCGCGCCGTCGTGCGCGAACGCAGCCGGATCGCCCGCGAGATGCACGACGTCGTGGCGCACAGCATGAGCGTGATCGCCGTGCAGGCTGCGGCGGGGCGCGAGATCGCGCACAGCAACCCCGACAAGGCGTCGGAGGTGTTCGAGCGGATCGAGCTCGTGGGGCGCGAGGCGCTGGCCGAGCTGCGGCGCATGCTCGGCGTCCTGCGCGACACGAGCGATGAACAGACCTCGCTCGCCCCGCAGCCGGGGATCGGCGAGCTCGCCGGTGCCGTCGAGCAGTCGTGCGCAGCGGGCTTCGAGACGACGCTCGTGGTCGAGGGTGGCCAACGAACAGTGGCGCCCGGCATCGAACTGGCTGCTTATCGGATCGTGCAGGAAGCGCTCACGAACGTCCGCAAGCACGCCGGCGCCGCCGCATCGGCGACGGTGCGCATCACGTACGAACCCCAGGCACTTGTCATCGAAGTCAGCGACGACGGGCGCGGCGCGGTCACCTCGCTGTCGGGCACCGGGGCTGGCCACGGTCTGATCGGAATGCGCGAGCGGGTCGAGATATACGGCGGCGACCTGACGTCGGGTCCGCGAACGGGCGGTGGCTTCGTCGTTCGGGCTGTGCTGCCGGTAGCGAGCGATACGGCTACGGCGCCGGAGCCGCACGCGGCAGGAGCCATGAGCGAGCAGGGAGGGCCGCGATGAGCATCAAAGTCGCGATCGTCGACGACCAGGCGCTGATGCGCGACGGGTTCAGCATGATCCTCGACGCTCAGCCCGACATCGAGGTGGTGGGTGATGCCGCCAACGGGCGGCTGGGCGTCGAGCTGTGCCAGCGCGCGCGCCCTGACGTCGCGCTGATGGACATCCGCATGCCGGTTCTCGACGGCATCGAGGCCACTCGTCTGATCGCGGCCGACGCGACCTGTCCGACCAAGGTGCTGGTGCTCACGACGTTCGACCTCGACGAATACGTGTACTCGGCGGTGCGCGCGGGTGCGAGCGGCTACCTGCTCAAGGACGCCCCCGCGCAGGAGCTGATCGCTGCGGTCAGGGTGATCGCCCAGGGTGAGGCGTTGCTCTCGCCGTCGGTCACCAAGCGGCTGATCGAGGAGTTCGCCCGGCAGCCGGAGCCGGGCACGACGGGCACGGTGTCGCTCCCTGACGACCTGACCGACCGCGAGCGGGAAGCGCTCGAGCTGCTCGCGCACGGGCTCAGCAACCGCGAGATCGCGGCGCGCATGTTCATCGGCGAGGCGACGGCCAAGACACACGTCAGCCGGTTGCTGATGAAGCTCGGCGTCCGCGACCGCGTGCAGGCAGTCGTGCTCGCCTATGAGTCAGGCCTCGTGAGACCCGGCGGATCAGCGGCGAAAGCGTGAAACTTCTCGCGCACATCGTCCGCAGGACGTTCACGCCTTCGAAGCGAGAAAACGTTGCGCGGTCTACTCCGGCGGTGGACCGAGACCGCCGTCGCAACTATGGTCCGCACACATGACGACCGTCGGACCACGTCGCACCCGAACCATTTTGACCGTAGCGGTCAGCGGAGCGCTCGCGCTCCTGGTCGGCGTCCTCGCCGCCGGCTCGGCGTCCGCGGCCAAGCCGAAGCCGCCGGTTGTGAAGGGCGGTTCACAGGTCGAGGTCCAGATCCTCGCCCTCAACGACTTCCACGGGAACCTGCTCCCGCCGACCGGTAGCGGTGGCAGGGTCGGGACGACGCCCGCCGGCGGTGCGGCCTACCTGGCCACCCACATCCAGAGCCTGGAGGCAACCAACGCCAACTCGATCGTCGTGTCGGCGGGCGACCTGATCGGCGCCAGCCCGATCCTGTCGGCGCTGTTCCACGACGAGCCCACGATCGAGGCGATGAACGAGATCGGCCTCGACCTCAACGCTGTTGGCAACCACGAGTTCGACGAGGGCGCCACCGAGCTCCTGCGCATGGCCAATGGCGGATGCCACCCGGTGGATGGCTGCCAGGACGGCACGGGTTTTGAGGGCGCCGAGTTCGACTTCCTCGCCGCCAACGTCGTCAACATCGCGACGGGGGAGACGTTGTTCGCGCCCTACGCGATCCGCAGCTTCAACGGCGCCAAGGTCGGATTCATCGGGATGACGCTCGAGGGGACTCCGCTGATCGTGAGCCAGGCCGGCATCCAGGGTCTCGACTTCCGTGACGAAGCCGACACCGTCAACGCCCTCGTTCCCGTGCTTCGGGAGCAGGGCGTCCAGGCAATCGTCGTGCTCCTGCACGAGGGCGGGTCACCCACCGCGCTCAACATCAATGGCTGCACGGGCGTGGCCGGCCCGATCGTCGACATCGTCGACAATCTCGATTCCGAGGTCGACCTCGTGGTGAGCGGACACACCCACCAGCCCTACAACTGCGTGTTCAACGGCATCCCCACCACGAGCGCCTTCAGCTTCGGGCGGCTGGTCACCGACATCGACATGACCATCGACCGCGCCACCCAGGACGTCACGAAGCTGATGATCAACAACCGGATCGTCACCCGCGACGTCCCCCAGTATCAGCCCATCCTTGATCTGATCGCGCACTACGACGTCGTGGCGGCACCGATCGCCAACCGGCCGATCGGCCACATCACCGCCGATCTCACGAACGTGAACCAACCGGACGGCGAGCAGACGATGGGCGACGTGATCGCCGACGCCCAGTTGGCCGCGACCGACGGACCCGCGCCGGAGGGCCAGGCCGTCGTGGCGTTCATGAACCCCGGCGGCGTCCGCGGGTCGCTCACGTTCGCGTCCAGTCCGGCGGGCGAAGGCGACGGCGTGGTGACGTTCGGCGAGGCGTTCACCGTCCAGCCGTTCGGCAACATCCTGCAGACGCTCACCCTGACCGGAGCGCAGATCGACAGGATGCTCGAGGAGCAGTTCTGCGGTGTCAACTCGCCCTTCGCGACGCCCACGGCAGGGTTCTTCAAGATCCTCCTGCCCTCGGCTGGGTTCTCGTACACCTGGGACTTCGCGGTCGCCAACTCGCCGGCCAACGCCACCTGCGCGACCGATCCTGCGCTGGGCGCGGTCAACCCGGCCAGCATCAGCCTCAACGGCATCCCGATCGACCTCGGCACGAGCTATCGCGTGACTGTCAACAACTTCTTGGCGGACGGCGGCGACGGATTCTTCGTGCTCCGCCAGGGCACCGACCGGGTCGGCGGCCTGGAAGACCTCCAGGCGCTCGAGGCCTACCTGGCGGCGGCGGAGCCAGCTGGCATCAGCCCGCCGCCGCTGACACGCATCACTCGGATCAACTGAGCACCAACACCAACAGCGGTCGCGGGTGAACTCAGCCGCCCGC
>DASQTR010000212.1:0-2790 GCA_035641795.1 Ilumatobacter sp. | reverse complement strand
CGGCGCGGATGCTTTGATCTGTGCGCCGCTGAGCGGCGGCAAGACGACGTTCTGGGCGGGCGTTATGTGTGCGCCCGGAACGGCACTTATACGGGTGATCCGCCACCTGGGCTGACCGCCGGAGGACGCTCCTCTGGTGGGTGTCAGTCCGTCAGGGAGGTGTGCGGTGGTGTGGTCCCCGTCGTTTCGGTGCGTGGTGCGCGCTGGTGGTGATCGGTCGTGGCGTGTCGGCCACGAGCAGGTCGACGAGTTCTTGGCATTCGCGCATGGCCGGGCCCGGCCCGCCACGGTGCGGGCGTATGCGCATGACTTGAAGACGTTCTTCTCCGTCGTGGCCAAGGAGCCGGGGGAGGTGACGTCGCGAGATGTCCTCGACTTCGTCGTCGCCCAGCAGCGGCCCCGAGCTGGTGCCGAGAAGGTCGTGCGCATCTCCGACGGCAGCGCGGGCCTGGCGGCGTCGACGATCAAGCGGCGATTGGCGGCGTTGTCGAGCTTCTATGGCTATCTCGTCACCCGCGGCGACGTGACGGCCAACCCGGTCCCGCGCGGGTTGCCGACCCGCAAGAGCCGACATCGTGGCGAGCGTGGCGTTGTGCCGTTGGTGCGAGGGGTTCGCCGGTTGCCGCGCATCCTGGAGCCGGCCGAGGTCGAAGCGTTGATGGAGGCGCTGCGCACCGAGCGCGATCGGGCGATGGTCCAGGCGATGCTGCTGGGCGGTCTGCGCCGTTGCGAGGTGCTCGGCTTGCGGCTCGAGGACCTGCGGCTGGGCGAGTGGCGCGTGTTCATCGCGGAGGGCAAGGGCGGCCACCAGCGGCTGGTGCCGGTGTCGCAGACGTTCTTCGCGACCGTGGCCCGCTACCTCAACAGCGAACGCCCGACGGACGCGCCGTCGGACCGAGTGTTCGTCGCCTTGAAAGGGCGCACTCGTGGCGGTGCGTTGTCAGCGGAAGGTCTCGACGAGATGCTCTCCAACGCCCGAGCACGCGCTGGTCTCGCGCACGGGACGTGTCACGAGCTGCGCCACACGTGTTTCACCCGGCTGCGAGAGGGTGGGATGGCGATCGAGGCTCTCCAGGCCCAAGCCGGTCACCGGTCGATGGCGTCGACGCGCATCTACCTGCACCTGGGCGCCGACTGGCTGGCTGGCGAATACAAGCGCGCCGCCGAAGCGATCGAAGCTCAAGCAACGGTGGGAGCAGTCCGATGAGCGCCGTCGAAGCTGTCGCCGCCACGACGGCCCCGACCACGAGCAGGGTGCCGCAGAAGTTGTTCACCTGGGAGGAGATCTTCTTCCGGGCGCCCCAGATGGCAGCCACGATGGCCCGCTATCTCGATCAGCTACGAGTCTCGGCACGCCCGGCCACGCTCGGGGCCTACGACGACGCGCTGCGCATGTTCGCTGGACACATCACCACCGTCGACCCAGCCTGCCGGTCGGTGTCGGCGATCGAGCACCGCCACGTAGAGGCCCACAAGACCTGGATGGCCAGCCGGCCAGGTCGCAGCGGCGGAAAGCTGTCGGCGACCACCATCAGCCATCGGCTGTGCCTGTTGCGCACGTTCTTCGAGCGGATCATCGACTGGGACTACGACGACGCGCCGCGTCGCTCACCGATCTACACGGGTGACTTCCCCGAACGCGACGAGCCGCTCCCGAAGTTCCTCGACGACCCCACCGCGGCGAAGTTCATGGCCGGCCTCGCCACGGAGCCGAACAAGCGGCGACGGCTGATGGTCGAGCTGCTCGCTCGCACTGGGATGCGCTCGGGTGAGCTCGCTGCGCTCGAGTCCGATGCCATGGTCCGCATCGGCGACACCCACTGGTTGCGGATCCCGGTCGGCAAGCTCCACAACGACCGCTACGTACCGCTGCACCCGCTGCTCGTCGAGCTCATCAACGACTGGCTCGCCACACGCCCGCCGTCACGCTCAAGGCGGCTCGTCGAACGCGACGACGGTCAGCCCTTCGATCGGCGCACGATCCACCGCTACGTCGTCGCTGCCGCGAAGCGCGCGGGCGTCGGCCACGTGCATCCGCATCAGCTGCGCCACACGCTCGCGACGCAGGCGATCAACCGAGGCATGAGCCTCGAAGCCATCGCTGCGCTCCTCGGGCACAGGTCGATGCGAATGACCCTCACCTACGCGCGCATCTCGGATCGCACGGTCGCCGACGAGTACTTCCGCGTCACCGAAGCCGTCGAAGCCGGCTACCGCAACGCCGCGCCCATGCCGGCCGACGTCGAGGGGCCCAACATGCGACGCCTCGCCGCTGACCACCGCCGGCTTCTCGGCAACGGGCACTGCACCCGGCCGGTCGCCCTCGACTGCAACTTCGAGACGATCTGCGAACGCTGCGGGTTCTTCGACACCGGCCCCCAGTTCGTCACCATCCTCCGCCGCCAACGCGATCATGCCGTCGACCACGACCAGCCAGACCGCGCTCAGCTCTTCACCGAACTCCTCGGCGGCATCGACGACAGCGGATGAACGTGGTTCCATGGCCCCGGCCCAGGCCCGGCTGGATCACCCGTGTAACAACACTTCGGTGATGCCGCTCACGCAGATCTGTTCGCACGTTCGGGGACACCGCGGCGCCTTTGAGCCGCGCCCCGAGCCGTCGATCGGGGATACGAAGGGTTCGCCTTGTGACCGCGCGGTCTCCGACTCTGGGCTGACCCAGGTTCGGTCGACTGTTCGGTCGTGTCGTTCTATGAACGCAGCTCGAGTCCGCGGCTGCTGAGCGCGTCCTGGATGATGCGTAGCGCGCGCGGCCCGAAGCCGTGCAGG
>DASQTR010000211.1:0-11233 GCA_035641795.1 Ilumatobacter sp. | reverse complement strand
TCCTCGACTCCTGCAGCAGCGACCGCTCCGTCGTCAACCGCCACGGCTCCGGCGGCTGCTGCAACCACGGGCGCAGCCACTCCTGGTGCCGGTTCGTCGACACCGTCGGCGACCTCGACGCCGTCGGCGACCTCAGCCGCGACGTCCGCGACGAGCTCGACGCCCGCCGCCGCCCCTGCGGGGTGGTACGCCGATCCGTCGTCGCGATACGAGTTGCGTTACTGGGACGGCTCCCAATGGACCGAGCACGTGTCGCGCTCGGGTCAGCAGTTCACCGATCCGCCGGTCGCCTGAACCACAGCGTCCACCTGAACCACTCCAGCGCGGGCGGCTGGCGACCGCCGCCACACGTTCGGGGATAGCGTCGTGACGCATGCGCGCGACGTCGATCGGCCACGCCGGGATGCTGATCGAGACGGCGGCTGGGTCGGTGCTGTGCGATCCGTGGTTCGTCCCGGCGTTCTTCGGCTCGTGGTTCGTCTTCCCCCGCAACGATCAGCTCGGCGACGAGCTGCTTTCGCGCATCGAGTCGGCTGACTTCCTCTACGTCACGCACCTTCACGCAGACCACCACGACGCGTCCTGGCTGCGGACGCACCTGCCGCGCGACATCCCGATCCTGCTGCCGGGTTACCCGACCCGCGAGCAGCAACGCACGCTGGCCGCGCTCGGGTTCACCGAGTTCGTCCGCACGGTCGACGGCGAGGAGCTCGAGCTGGCGCCTGGTCTCACGATCGCGATCCACACCGAGGTGTCGATCACCGACGGCCCCGGCGGCGACTCGGCGATGGTGGTCTCGGACGGTGTGTCCCGCCTTGTCAATCAGAACGACTGCCGCACCACCGACCTGGCGGCACTACGCGAGCACGGACCCGTGGATCTGCACTGGCTCCAGTACTCGGGTGCGATCTGGTACCCGATGGTCTACGACATGCCCGACGACCGCAAGCGGGCGCTGTGCACGGCGAAGGTCGAGAGCCAGTTCGCGAGAGCGCTGCGATACGTCGAGGCCATCGACGCGCGCGCGGTCGTCCCTAGCGCCGGCCCGCCGGCCTTCCTCGACGACGAACTGTGGCACCTCAACATGATCCGCGGCGACGAGCTGTCGATCTTCGCCGACCAGCGGGCATTCCTCGCCAGGCTGGGCGCGGCCGGCCGTCGCGGCATCCTCGCGATCCCCGGCACCACGGTCGAGATTCGGCCCGACGGTTTCGAGACGCTCCACCCGATGTCCGAGGCAGAGGTACAGGCGATCTTCGACGACAAGGAGTCGTACCTGCGTCACTACCAGGAGGACTGGAAGCAGTGGCTGCACGACCTCAAGGCGACGTGGACGCCGCCGACCACCGACCTCGCCGCCACGCTCCGCGACTGGTGGGAGCCGCTGCTGCGCATGGCGCCGACACTGTGCGCCGCCGTCGGCGCCAACTGCCTGTTTCGGGCCGGCGAGCTCGAGCTCGTGATCGACTTCCCCAACGCCGAGGTGCGCGAGTACGCCGGGGAGCCGCACGACTTCCGATTCGACGTGCCGCGCGAGCTGGTCGAAACCGTCGTGGCGCAGCGCGCCGTCGACTGGTCCAACTCGCTGTTCCTGTCGGTGCGGTTCACGGCGTGGCGAGCCAACGACTTCAACGAGTACCTCTACAACTTCTTCAAGTCGCTGTCTGTCGAGCGCATGCGCCGCACCGAGGCGGAAGCGGTGCGCAAGCTGCACCCGCCCACCGAGGTCGAGCCGGACATCGAGCTCGACGACTACGTCCTGCAGCGCCGCTGCCCGCACCGCAACGCTGACCTCAGCGTCTTCGGTGAGATCGAGCGTGGGCCCACGGGCGACCAGCTCGTGTGCACGCTCCATGGCTGGCGCTTCGACTGCGCGACGGGCCGCTGCCTCACCGCCGACGATCGGCCGCTGCGGATTCGACGCCGCGACGCGCCGACGTGAGCAGCGTCGAGCTCAGCGTGTGGGATTCGTCGTCGAGGCGGAAGTCGTCGACGGCGGCACCGTTGTCGTCGTAGGGGTCGTCGTAGAGGTCGTCGTAGGCGTTGTCGTCGGCGTCGTCGTGCTCGTCGTGTCGGGATCGGCGACGGAGATCTGGATGAACTCCGTCGCCGACGCGCCGAACGGATCGGTCACGGTGTAGCGCAGTGCGAAGTCGGTGTTGGCGGCCGCGAGCGGGGCGGTGATCGTGAGCGTCAGCCCCTCGACGGCGATCGTCAGCGGCGCAGGATCGTTGTCGAGCGCCAGCACGAGCGGATCACGGTCGGGATCGACGGCGTCGACGACGACGGTGACCGTGGTGCCGGGTGCCATCACCACGTCGACCGCCGGCGCGGTGGGCGGCGAGTTGACGATCACCGTGACGGTGGTCTCTGGGGACACAAGGCCGAACTGGTCGACGACGCTGTAGGAGAACGTCGCCGTACCGGCGCCCTTCCCGGGGCTGATGGCGAGGCTGTCGTCCCCGAGCCGTTGGATCGAACCGACCTCGCCGTTGGCGAAAGTCAGCGTGTCGGGGACGGCCTGCAGCGCGATCGCATCGCCGTCGGGGTCGCTGTCGTTGGCGAGCGGTTGGAACGTCGCTTGCCCCGTGTCGGCGCGCACGACGTCGGGATTGGCGATCGGAGCGAGATTCACGAGCTCGACGGACACCGGGACGCGGACCTGCAGACCGCCGGGATCGGCGATCACGGCGACGAAGTCGGCACGACCGATTCGCCCGGCCGGATCGACGAGGATCGAACGGCTCTGGTCGGCCAGCGTCACCCACTCCGGCGCCTGCTCGAGGGCGACGATCGTCAGCGGCTCGGCGTCGGATGCAAGCGCCGACACCGGGATCACGAACTGCTGCGTGCGCCCGATCTGGGCGACGTACGAAGCGCCGATCGGATCCTGGTTGACGTCGACCGTCACCGTCCCGACGTCTTCCACATCACAGCTGTTGGCGACGACGTACGTGAACCTCACCACGCCGTTCTCACCGGGGGGCGGCGTGTACACATTGTTGGCGCCGAGCGTCGGCGTCACCTGCACCACCGTGCCGTTGCGCGCATACCGGTTGACGTCGACGAAGACCGGTTGCTGGTAGCCGGTCTGCAAGAACACGTCAGGTGCGTCGGGTAGCGCGGCGACGCAGGGCAGCACCGTGATCGCGACCGTCGCGCTGGCCTGCAACTCGCCGTCGTCGACGGTGTAGCCCACGAACGCCGTGCCGGATTGTCCCCGGATCGCGGTGAACACGAGGTTGCCCTCGGCCAACTGGGCACTACCAAGTGCCGGATCGGGTGGCGCCGTGATGGAATATGTCAGCGGGTCGCCGTCGGGATCCTGGTCGTTGAGCGCGATCGGCACCGAGACGGTTCCGCCGGTCGCCACTTCGGCCTCGTCGTTGCCCGCGGTCGGTGCGCGGTTCGGGATCTCGCGCACGGTCAGGGTCACCTGTCCCGTGTCCGTCAGGCCGTCGGCATCGGCCACCGTGTAGGTAGCGACGACGTTGCCGACGAGATCGGCGATCGGTGTCAAGGTCACTGTGCGGCCGCTGATCTCGGCAGCGCCGTTGCCGCTGTCGACGGTCGCCGACACGAGCGCCAGGCCGTCGTTCGAGCCGTCGGGGTCGACGTCGTTGGCGAGCACGTCGAACTGGGTCGGCACACCGGGACCATCGATCGTCTTCGACTCGTCGACGGCGATCGGTGGTTGCGGGTCGGGCTCGGTGATGAGGATCGTCACATGGCCGGTGGTGACGCCGCCGGCATCGTCACCCACCTGGTACATGATCGAGGTCGGCCCGGTCACGTCACCGGCGGTGAACATGACGATGCCGCCCGCACGCTCGGCGATTCCGAGCGACGGCGTGGTGGAGGACAGCACGCGCAGCGCGCTGGCGGGGCCGTCGGGGTCGCTGTCGTTGGCGAGCAGGTCGATCGCAACCGACTCGCCGGTGTCGAGCGCTAACTGCTCTCCGTTCACCACCGGCGGCTTGTTGATCGTCGGTGGCGCGATCACGCTCACGATGATCCTGGCATGAGCCGGCAGCCCCTGCGAATTGGTGACCTCATAGGTGCAACTGAACACGCCCGCCCGTCCAGGCGGCGGCGTGAACGTGACGCGCGAATTCGTCGTCACCACGGCCGTACCCCCGCCGGCGCAACCCGGCTCGCCCGCGATCTCGGGGCGCTCACCCGACGGGTCGAAGTCATTGCGCAGCACGTCGATCGTCACCGGCACGTCGACCTCGGTGGTCGCCGCGTCGTCGCCGGCCGACGGGGGCGCGGCGACCGCCTCGGACAGGACGCGCACGGTCACCTCGCCAGTCGCCGTGTGATCGTTCCCGTCGCTGATCGTGTACGAGAAGCGATCGATCACCGGATCGTCGGTGGGGTCGAGGCGACCGGCGATGTACTGCAACCGAGTGCCCTCGACACGCACGGTCCCCGCGCCGGGCGCCGCCGCCGGTTGATCGACGGACAGCAACACGATCGGGTCGCCATCGATATCACTGTCGTTGGCGAGCACGTCGATCGTGCGCTCGGTGCCGGTGACCGCCGTGGCGTTGTCGGCGTTGGCGATCGGCGCTCGGTTCGGTTCGATGTCGCCGATCAGGACCACGAGCACCGATCCGCGCACCCGGTTCCCGTGTCCGTCGTCGACCTCGTACTCGAACGGCGAGAACTGCGCCGCGCCGGCACGCACGACGACCTGGATCCTGTCGCCACGCACGGCAAGGTCGAGGCCAGGCGGCACCGGCCGGATCACCTCGATCCGAAGATCGTCGCCGTCGGGATCGACGTCGTTGGCGAGCACCGACACGAACTCGGCGATGTCGCGCCGGACGCGGAGCGCGTCGGGGCGCACGATCGGCGGTCGGTTGGCATCGGTTGGCTGGGCGATCTCCACCTCCACCTTGACCGCCTCACCGACGGCGCCGAAGGAGTCGACGGGTCGATAACTGAACGTCGCGGTGCCGGACGCGCCGGCCGGGGGCTGAAAGTGCAGCGCGGGGAGACCCGACGATCCCTGTGTCTCGGTCACCGTGCCGCCGATGTCGGGCACGGTGAAGGTGTCGAGGCGCAGCGCATCCCGTTCCGGATCGATGTCGTTGAGCAGCACGTCGATGTCTACCGGGCGATCGGTTGCCGTGTCGGCGACGTCGGGCGACCCGATCGGCGCCCTGTTCACGGTGTCGACCGCCAGCAACTCGATCGTGACGATCGCCGAGGCCTCTGTGCCGTCGCCGTCGACGATCGTGTAGCTGAACTGATCGATCCCGAGATACTCGTCGTCGGGTAGATAGGAGACGGTCGTCGCGTTGGCGATCTCGACCGTGCCGTGCGCGGCCTCGCCAACCCCCGAGAGTGCGATCGCCTCGCCGTCGGGGTCGTAGTCGTTGGCCGTGACTGCGATCGGCACGGCGGCACCGGCACGCGCAGTGACGGGGTCCGGGACCGCCACGGGTGGGTCGTCGATGCCGTTGTCGTCGGGCTCGTGCTCCTGCTGGACGATGGCGTGGTCGGTCGCCTGCCCGACCGGCGGCCCGCTGCTCTCTCCCTCGTTGATCACCTCGCCCGACTCGCCGATCAGCACCCCCGAACTGGAGTCCTTGTCGATCACGTTGATGCCCCAGGGGTGGACCGCCCAGACGCGGTTGCCGTCGGTCTCGTCGATCCAGATCAGATCGATCGACGCCGACATCTCGAGCGGCGTGCCGGCGTCGACGTCAGCGGCGTCGGGGTCGATGATCGACGCCGTCCGCCAGTCGACGCGCACGATGGTCGACGTCGCGCTCCGCACCAGCACACCGGCGTTCCCCGCGATCGAGAGCAGGTCGGCGCCGTCGATGCCGAGCCCGGTGATCTGGACGTCTTCAACCAACCCGTCCTCGCCGACGCACCACAGCTGGTCGTCACCACCGAGCCAGCCGCAGTTCGCATTCGGGCCCGCCTCCTGCAGAACGATCTCGCTGGTCGGCACATCGTCGGGAATCGCGACCCAGTCACCGTCGCCGAGCCGGACGCGCCGCCGATCGGTGTCGAACACCAACGGCGAGGCGCCGACCAACGTGAACTCGGCGTTCGGCAGCGCCGTTTCCAACACATCGTCAGCTGTCGTCGTGATCCGGTGCAGCGCTCCGGCGGCGAGTGTCATCACCGCCCCGTCCGGCGCCACCAGCGTGCGGTCAGGATCGGCGGCGGCGCCGAGCTCGAATGGCACCTGGCCGCCATCGGCCGGGAGCAACAGACCGCGGCCCTGGAGCGGGTCGAAGCCGACGATGCCCGCCTGGCCGATGCCGACGACGGCCTCTGGTGCGGTGATCACGCTCAGCGATTGCGGCGGACCCAAGAACAACGCCGCGGTGTCGATCGTACGGACGGTCGCCGACGCACGGTCGAGCACCGCCGCGCCGCTTGCGCTCTGTGTGATCGACAGCCCCGTCGGTTGGGCGGAAACGTCCAACCGCGCCAAGGTCTGTCCGGAGAACCCGTCGGCGAGGACAGCACGGGCGTTCGTCTCGTCGACGAACCATCGAGTGGCGCGCGGCGTGGTGGCGTCGATCGCGGGATAGCCGTCGGCTCGCAGCGCGACGACGACACCGGTGAGCGCGAGCACCGACGCGACGACCGCCAACACGGCGCGTCGCCATGGCACCCCTGGCACGTTCAACGCTGAATCCCGGACGCTGCGCCCCCGAACCCCATCGGCGCCGAGCTCGGTAGCGCCCGCTGGATGGTCGACACTCGCTCGCTACGCGCGCTCATCCCTCGTCGATCACCCGTGGCCGCTCGCGGAACACAGCGACGGTTTGGTGCAACGGCACGAGGTCGCGACGCTGCCGGCGCTCGGCATCGAGCGTGGCGTTCTCGGCGGCCACTCGGGCATTGCGCAGCTCGTCGCGGAGGCGGGCGTTCTCGTACTCCAGCTCCATCACGCGTCGGATGCCTTCCAGGTTCATCCCTTGTTCGGCGAGCTGTGCGATGCGTTGCAGCGTCTCGATGTCGGCGTCGCTGTAGCGCCGGTTGCCGCCGCGCGTGCGAGCGGGATTGACGAGACCCCGCCGCTCGTAGATGCGCAGCGTCTGTGGGTGCATTCCAGCGAGCTCGGCGGCGACCGAGATCACGTACACGGCTTGGTTTCTGCTCCGTGCGTTCATGACATTGTCCTCCGGCCCGATCACCGGTTGGTTCTCGGGTTCACGGTAGTGGCTGCGGCCAGTTGTTCGACGGCCGCTCTCTGTTCATCGGTCAGTTGGCCCGGAACATCAACCTCGACGGTCACGATCAGGTCACCGGTCGTCTCGCCGCCGCGCCTCGAGTTGGTGGTGATGCCCTTGCCCTTTACGCGATGGCGGGAACCGCTGGGCGTGCCGGGGCGCAGCCGGAGCTTGACCGTCGATCCGTCGATCGTCGGCACGTCGATGTCTCCGCCCAGCGCGGCCTCGGAGAACGTGACGGGGAGCGTGACCGTGAGGTTGTTGCCGGAGCGTCCGAAGCGGGCGTCGGGCTGGACGCGGATCTCGACCAGCAGGTCGCCCGCCGGGCCGCCGTTGCGCCCTGGAGCGCCGCGGCCCTTGAGGCGGATCGTCTGCCCGTCGGACACTCCCGCAGGGATGCGGGCGCGCACCTCGCGTGGGCGGCGCTCGATGCCCGCGCCCTGGCAGGTCGGGCAGGGCTCGCGGATGATCGACCCCCGGCCCTGGCAGTTGCGGCACGGCGTGGAGAACGAGAACATGCCCTGGTTGTCGTCGACGACGCCGCGCCCTCCGCAGACCGGGCAGCGTTCGGGGTACGTCCCCGGCCTGGAGCCTGACCCGTGGCAGGTGGAACACTGCGCATCGCTGGTGAGGTGCAGCGTGGTGGTGAGACCCCGAACGGCGTCCTCGAAGTCGAGCGTGAGCTGGGCGGTCACGTCGGCGCCGCGCTGTGGGCCGACGCCCTGGCCGGCGCGCCCGCCGCCACCGAAGCCGCGGCCGCGGCTGAACATCTGGCCGAGCAGGTCACCGAAGTCGCCGCCCTGCATGTCGCCGACGTTGAAGGAGAACCCGCCCGGGCCGCCGCCGGGCATGCCGCCGCCGATCGGACCGAGCCGGCGCACCTCGTCGTACTCGGCGCGCTTGGTGTCGTCACCGAGCACGTCGTACGCAGCCGAGATCTCCTTGAAGCGTTCCTCGGCGGCGGCGTTACCGGGGTTCTTGTCGGGGTGCAGCTCGCGCGCCAGCTTGCGGTAGGCCTTGGTGATGTCCTTCTGCGAGGCGTCGGCGGCGACGCCGAGCACCTGGTAGTAGTCCTTCTCGAACCATTCTCGTTGCGCCGCCATCGTCACCTCCTCTTGGTCGCCACGAACAGCTCGGTGTCTGACACCGCTTCGTGATGTCAGACACCTGGGGCTGTTCGATCCTTGGTGCGCACCATCGCCGGGCGCAGCGTCTTGCCACGCCAGCGGTAGCCGCTGCGCAGGACCTCGGCCACGACCACCTCGTGGCCCTCGCCGGGCTCGTGCGCCACGGCTTCGGCAACCTCCGGATCGAACGGCTGATCCTCGATGTCGAGGGTCTCCAGACCCTGCTTGCGAAGCTCACCGAGCAACACGTTGAGCAAAGGCCCGACCTCCTCCGGATGCTGGATGTAAGCCGCCTCGGCGGCGTCGAGCACCGGCAGCAACGCCTCGGCGAGCCGCCCGGTGGCGCGGTCGACCTCCGCCGCGTGCTGGGTGGCCAGCCGCCGGCGGTAGTTCTCGAAGTCGGCTTGGACGCGCATCGCCAACTCCTTCATCGCGTCACGCTCCGCGACCAGTGCGGCGACGTCGAAGATCGACGAGGCAAGGTCGTCGTCGCTGACCGACTCGGATGTGTCGACATCGACGTCGGCACTGCTGTCGAAATCGGCGTCGGCATCCGTGTCGGCATCGCTGTCCACATCGGCGACGTCGCCGTCACCGAGCCCCGAGCCGGCATCGCTCTCGGGGCGCGCCGGTCGGGACGCATCGGTCGCCTGCGGCCGCGGCACCTCTCCGGTGTAGTCCTCGACCTCGCTGCCGCGTTCGTTGTCTCCGGCGAGGGACTCGTCGGACATTAGAGGCACCACCGTTCGTGAACAGGGTCCAGTAGGTCGACGAGGTGGTGCCTCCAATGTCCGGCGGACACCGCAACGATGATTCGCTCGCTGCGCTCGCTCATGTATCAGCCCTCGTCGACGATCTCGGCGTCCACGATGTCGTCGTCGTCCACCGAACCGGCGCCCTGTCCGGACGAGGCACCCGACGCCGACGTGCCCGCGGCGTTCGAGTCGCGTGAGGCGGCCTCGTACAGCTTCTGGCTGAACGCCTGGCTGGCGGACATGAGCGACTCGGTTGCCTGGCGGATGGCGTCCGTGTCGTTGCCTTCGAGCGCCTTCTTGAGATCGCTCAGCGGACCCTCGACCGCGGCGCGCTCTTCAGTGGAGACCTTGTCACCCTGGTCGCGCAGCACCTTTTCCGTCTGGTACACGAGCGAGTCGGCGTTGTTGCGGACCTCGGCCTCCTCGCGACGCTTGCGGTCGTCCTCGGCATGGGCCTCGGCGTCCTTGACCATCTGGTCGATGACGTCCTTGTCGAGCGTCGACTGACCAGTGATCGTCATCGACTGCTCGCGGTTCGTGGCGCGGTCCTTGGCGGACACGTGCACGATGCCATTGGCATCGATGTCGAACGTGACCTCGATCTGCGGCACGCCGCGTGGCGCCGGCGGCAGGTCGACGAGTTGGAACTTGCCGAGCGTCTTGTTGTAGCTCGCCATCTCGCGCTCACCCTGCAGGACGTGGATCTCGACCGACGGCTGCATGTCCTCGGCGGTGGTGAAGACCTCGGTCTTCTTGGTCGGGATCGTCGTGTTGCGCTCGATCAGCTTCGTCATCACGCCGCCCTTGGTCTCGATGCCGAGCGACAGCGGAGTGACGTCGAGCAGCAGCACGTCCTTGACGTCACCGCGCAGCACGCCGGCCTGGATGGCGGCACCCACGGCGACGACCTCGTCCGGGTTGACGCTCTTGTTCGGCTCCTTGCCGGTCAGCGACTGGACCAGATCGACGACCGCCGGCATGCGGGTCGAACCGCCGACGAGGATCACGTGGTGCAGGTCGCCCTTGCTGACGCTGGCGTCCTTGAGCGCCTGCTCGAACGGGATCCGGCAGCGCTCGATGAGGTCGGAGGTCATCTCCTGGAACTTGGCGCGCGTCAGCGTCTCGTCGAGGTGCAGCGGGCCGTTGGCGGTGGCCGTGATGAACGGCAGGTTGATCTGGGTCGACTGCACCTGGCTGAGCTCGATCTTGGCCTTTTCGGCGGCCTCCTTGAGGCGCTGTATCGCCATCCGGTCGGCCGACAGATCGACGCCCTGGGCGTTCTTGAACTGCGTGACGAGCCAGTCGATGACGCGCTGGTCCCAGTCGTCGCCGCCGAGGTTGGTGTCGCCGTGGGTCGACTTGACCTCGAACACGCCGTCGCCGATCTCGAGCACCGACACGTCGAACGTGCCGCCGCCGAGGTCGAAGACCAGCACGGTCTCGTCTTGGGAGCCCTTGTCGAGGCCGTAGGCGAGCGCAGCCGCGGTCGGTTCGTTGATGATGCGCAGCACCTCGAGCCCGGCGATCGTGCCGGCTTCCTTGGTGGCGGTGCGCTGGGCGTCGTCGAAGTAGGCGGGAACGGTGATCACGGCCTGCGTGACGGTGTCGCCCAGGTAGGCCTCGGCGTCGCGCTTCAGCTTCATCAGGATGCGGGCGCTGATCTCCTGCGGCGTGTAGCGCTTGCCGTCGACGTCGTCGGACTTCCAGCTCTGGCCCATGTGGCGCTTGATCGACCGGAAGGTGCGATCGGGATTGGTGATCGCCTGACGCTTCGCCACCTCACCGACGAGCACCTCGCCCGCCTTGGAGAAGGCGACGACCGATGGAGTGGTGCGCGAGCCCTCGGCGTTGGGGATGACGGCGGGATCGCCGGCTTCGAGCACGGCGACGACGGAGTTGGTGGTACCGAGGTCGATACCGACTGCCTTGGGCATGGAGATCATCTCCTGGTTCCGGTCTGCCCGAGCGGCAGAACATGTAAGGGGTTGGCTCAAGTGTAGGGCCCGACATCACTCACCTCCAACCGAGCAAGTCACAAAAGTTGAGCCACCATCACTCAGGATCTGGACGAACGGCCTACGGTATGGTCGGCGTGGGATTCGACCGAAGGGGTGGGACGTGGGCCTGTTCAGCAAGAAGAAGAGCG
>DASQTR010000210.1:0-2454 GCA_035641795.1 Ilumatobacter sp. | reverse complement strand
GCCCCCGGCACCGAGCCCCAAGTCGTCGCCAACATGGCGCGGCACGTGTCGCCCGGCGGCCGCTTGATCGCAGGCTTCCAGCTGCGGCGAGGGTACGAGCTGTCGCGGTATGACGCCGATTGCGTCGCCGCCGGCCTCGAGCTCGACGCCCGCTACTCGACGTGGGAGGGCGCCCCCTGGAAGTCAGGCGACGACTACGCGGTGAGCGTTCACCGGCACGCGAACGTCGACACGGTGTCGTAGCGGGCACCCGCCGGCGACAGCGTGCTGCGCACCAGCGCGACCTCTTCGACGTCGAACGCCAGGGGGGCCAGCACCTGTCCAGTTCTGAACCTGCCAGAGATGGGGCGCCTGTCGATCGAGCGCCCGACAGTCAGGTGCCCGAGGAACGGCTGCCGCGGCGGCTCGTCGAACACGCGAGCACGCACCGCATCCGCCAACGCGTCCAGGCCCGTCACGGGCACCACCAGACTGCTGCCGCCCATCACCCTCATCCGTGACGCGAGTTCCGCCGTCGACCCTGGATAGTCGCCGTCCTGCAACCGGCCCACGATCTCGTGGATCTCCGCCTCGCCGATGAAGGCCAGGGTGATGTGCCAGTTGTCCTCCGACGTCCAGCGCACGTTGACCCAACCGTCGCGGGGAAGCGAGCGGACGTGCTGGCGCGCCTGCTCACTCGGCCAAACGGCGACGAACAGGCGTGTCACGGCGTCATCATTGCCCGGCATACGCTCGACCTATGCGTATCGGAATCAACGGCTCGGACAGGTTGATCCGCCCCGACCTCGGGGCGATCGCCACGGACATCACCCAAGCCGAGGCCGACGGGTTCGCGTCCTACTGGATCGCCCAGACGACGCTGCTCGACGCCATCTCCGGGCTGGCGATCGCGGCCTCGGCCACCAGCACGATCAACGTCGGGACGGCAGTCGTGCCGACATGGACGCGGCATCCGCAGGCTGCGGCGGCTGCCGCCTTGACCGCCCAGGCGGCGACCGGCGGCCGCTTCGTGCTCGGCATCGGCTTGCTTCACAAGCCGGTGGTCGAGGGCTACCTCCACATGACGTGGGAACGGCCGATCCGCCACATGCTCGACTACCTCGATGTGCTCCAGCCGTTGCTCACCGAAGGCGCAGCCGACCACACCGGCGAGGTGTGGAGCTACACCGGCAAGTCGGCGCGGCCGACGACCGATCCACCGAAGGTGATGCTCGCCGCGCTCGGCGAGCAGATGCTCGACATCGCCGGCCGCCGCACCGACGGCACGATCCTGTGGTGCGTCGGACCGAAGACGATCGAGCGCCAGATCGCGCCGCTCATCAACGGTGCCGCCGGCGATGCCGGGCGCCCCAATCCGGCGATCGTGTGCAGTCTGCCGGTGTGGGTCACCGACGACCCGGAGCCGGCGCGCGAGTTCATCGCCGGCATCTTCGCCATGTACGCGACGCTCCCCTCCTACCGGGCGATGCTCGACATCGAAGGAGTGCAGGGCGTCGAGGGCATCTCGCTCGTCGGCAGCGAGCAAGAGGTGACAGACGGGCTGGCGGCAGTGGCCGAATCAGGAGCAACCGACTTCTCAGCCGTCATCATGGGAGGCAACCCCGACGAGCTGTCGCAAACGCGTAGCACCCTGCAGTCGTTCATGTCGCGCTGATCAGCGCCACATGAAACGGGGTCACCGGGCTAGTGCAGGCCGTGGGCAGCCGCCCCGCAGGCGCGCGATGAGCTGCCCGGCCTGCAGCGTCGTTCGATCCTGCAGGTACGGGCCGACGACCTGAACACCCACTGGTAAGCCGTCCTCTGCCAGCCCGATCGGCACCACGGTCGCGGGCAAGAACCCGGCTCCTGCCGGGCCGATCCATCCGGTCAGGTCGAGGTAGGTGCGTCTCGCGCCGTCGATCTCGACCGTGCGCGCCATCATCGGCGTCGAGTGGTCATGGGGGAACGCAGGACGCGGCTGGACCGGCAGCAGGATCACGTCGAAGCGTTCGAAGAACTGCCGCCACTGTTCTCGGATCTGCAGCCGGCGCTCGTTGTCGGCGAGCCAATCGCGGTGTCGCATTGCAGTCGCCCGCTTGCAGAAGCCGGCCGGTGTGTCGTCGGTGTTGGCGGCGAGGTGCTCGATCTTCTCCGGCGCGTGGGCGCCGGAGAGCGCCGCGTAGAGCAAACGGTTGAAGACGGTGTCGACCTCCTCCAGTGTGAAGCCAGGCCGTGCCTCGGTGTCTACGCCCCCACCGGCGTCCTCGATCGCAGCGACCGTCTCGCCGAGCAAGCGGCGCGTGGATGCGTCGACGGCGCAGTAAGGGTCGTCGATCCACGCCGCGATCCGCAGCTCGCCGAGCGTCGCTGCGCGCGCCGGCGGCAGTTCGAGCCGCCATGCCGGCGCATTCCACCGATCCGGTCCGGCTAGCAGGTCGAGCTGGAGCTCGAGGTCGCCGATCGACCTCGCCATCG
>DASQTR010000209.1:0-4933 GCA_035641795.1 Ilumatobacter sp. | reverse complement strand
CACATGCCGTTCAGTGCTGCGTCGCCATCTTCGTCCGTCGAGTTCACGACGAACACGGCGGCTGTGTACGCCGGCTGGGGTGCCGCCAGCGCGACCCGAACCAACGTCGCCGACAGCGCGATCGCGAACGGCTTCTTCATGGAACGCCTCCTTGTGGTCGCGGAAGGGCGAGCAGAGCCCGCGCTTTGCCCGATTGACCGGCCGTTTAGATCAAGGAGACGAAATCACATTCCGGCGCTCGCGCCGGCGGCTATCGCCCTGCTGATCTCGCCGACGACGTCGGCCTCGACCATCTCTCGGGCGACGTTGATGCCGTTCAGGATCGCCCGGTCGGTCGATGAGCCGTGGGCGATGACGCACACTCCGTCGACCCCGAGCAGCATCGCCCCGCCGTACGTCTCGGCGTCGAACGCGGTGTAGAGCGGAAGCATCGCCGGCATCAGCGCATCCGCGTGGTGCTGGTACTCCGGCGTCGACGCGAACGCGAGCAGCAGTGCGTTGACGAGTGCCTTGAGTCCACCCTCGAGCGTCTTGAGCACGACGTTGCCGGTGAATCCGTCGGTGACGATCACGTCGGCCGTATCGCTCATCACGTCGCGGCCCTCGACGTTGCCGATGAAGCAGAGATCGTCGGTCGCCGCGGCAGCTGCCGTCAGCAACTCGAACGCTTCCTTACGCAAAGCGTCACCCTTGCCCGGCTCCTCACCGATCGACAGCAGCCCCACCTTGGGCGCGGCGATGCCGAAGCGATGGCGGGAGAAGACCGAACCCATCTGGGCGAACTGCACGAGCCAGTCGGGCTGCACCTCGGCGTTGGCGCCGGCGTCGAGCAGCACGGTGGGGCTGCCGTTCGGGACCGGGATGATGGTGGCGATCGCGGGCCGGCTCACACCCCTGATGCGTCCCATGCGGAGCAATGCGGACGCCATCGTCGCACCCGTGTTCCCAGCCGAGATCATTGCCGATGCCTGGCGGTCGCGCACGGCTTCTGCGGCGCGTACGAGGGTGGAGTCCTTCTTGCGCCGCACGGCGCGGCCACCGTCCTCGTCCATCTCGATGACCTCGCCCGCCTCGAACAGCGCCAGGTCGCCGATGTCGACGCGATCCTTGAGGTCGGCCGGCCCGACGAGCAGGATCGGCGTACCTTCGGCGGCGGCCGCACGGGCTCCGGCGATGATCGCGCCAGGTGCCTGGTCGCCGCCCATTGCGTCGACCGCGATCGGCAACATCATCTATGGCTTCGGAAGAGAATCAGTCGATCTCGACGGCGACGCGGTTCTTGTACCAACCACAGGTCGGGCACACCGTGTGCGGCGTCTTCGCGTTGCCGCAACGCGGGCAGGTGCTGCGGGCGGGAGCGCCGAGCTTCCACGCCCCGGCGCGGTGGCTGCGGCTCTTCATCTTCGACTTCTTCTTCTTGGGAACGGCCACAGCGGGTCTCCAGGCTTTGGCGAAACGGGCTGCGCCAGGTTATCGGCGGATCGTCACGGGGGCTACGCCGCTCACTCGTCGTCGAGCCTCAAGCCCTCGAGCGCAGACCAGCGCGGGTCGGCCGCAGCCGTTTCGCAGTCGCACGTGCCGGTGTTGCGGTCCACCCCGCAACTGGGGCAGATGCCGGCGCAATCCTCCCTGCAGAGCGGCGCGTCCGGGAGATCGAGCAGCACGTACTCGCGTACCACCGGCGCCAGGTCGATCTGATCGCCCACGATCTCGATCGCGTCCTCGTCATGGGGGTGGTGCTGGAACAGCTCGTCGACAGCCGACACGCACGAGCCCTCCACGTCGACGAGGCAGCGTCGGCATTGACCGCGCCAAGGAGTCGTCACGGTGCCGTGCACCACGACACCGTCGACCGACGACGTGGCATCGACCACGATCTCGATGTCGCCGCGCACCCGATCGTCGTCGAGGTCCAGCTCGGTCGGTGGCACCGTTGTCTCGATGTGGCGGATCGCGCCCGGGTGACGCAGTAGCTCGACGGCGTTGATGCGCAGGTCGTGTGCTGTGTGGGCCATCTCCACTCCCGGCGTTCTCAACGGTCCTGGTCGAAGAAGCCCTTGGTCGGGTCGTCGTCGCCGTCGCCGACGATCGGCAGGTTTGCACCGGCATTCCCGATCGACAGCTTCTGGCGGCCGGCGGCGACCGTCTTGCCCAGCTTGTCGAGCAGGATCTCGAAGCTGGCCAAACGTTGGTCGAGGAAGTCCTCTGTCTCGAGCTTCAGTCGACGCGAGTCGTTGTCGGCGGTCTCGACCACATGGCGCGCCCGCTGCTCGGCGGCCCGGACGACCTCGGTGCGCTGCACCATGCGCTCGGCCTGAACACGCGCTGCCTCGAGCATCTCGTTGGCTTCGCGCCGGGTCTTGTTCACGAAGTCCTGGCGTTCTTTCAACATCCATCGCGCCTGGCGCAGCTCCTCCGGCAGACGTGCGAGCGCCTCGTCGAGCAGCTCGATGATCTCGTCGCGATCGATGCGGGGCGACGACGAAAGCGGCATCGTCGGCGCGTTGGCGATGATGTCGATCGCCCGCCGGAGGAGCGTTTCGGCATCCCCGACATGGCTGCCTGCACCCGGGTCGGGATAGTTGTCGTCGATCTCGTCGTATCCGTCGTAATCGTCGTACTCGTCGTTGGCGTACCCGTCCTTGTAACGCGGATCGCTCTGTCCCGTGCCGCGGCTCCCGCGGTATCGGTCGTCGTTTCTGTCGTCGTAGCTCATGGCCTGCTGCCAGTCCTCGCGCTGTCAGTCAATGCGCTGCCAGTCAATGCGCTGCCAGTCAATGCGCTGCCAGTCAATGCGCTGCCAGTCATTGCGCTGCCAGTCATTGCGAGGATGCGGCGAATCTATCGGCGAGGGCCACGGCCACCGGTTTGGGAACGAGATGATCGACGACGCCGCCGTGCGCGGCGATCTCCCGAATGAAGCGGCTGGACACGAACCCGACCCCGGGCCGGCACGGGAGGAACACGGTGCGGACGCCCGCGGCGGCATGGTTCATGTGCGCCATCTGTTGCTCGATGTCGAAGTCGGCCGGGTTGCGCAGACCCTTGACGATGAAGTCGGCACCTGCCGCGGCGGCCGCCTGCACTGCCAATCCGCCGAACTTCTCGACCCGCACCGTGGGGAGGTCGGCGAGGCTGGCCGCCGCGAGCTCGACCCGCTCGTCGGGCGTGAACAAACCGGAAGGCTTGTCGTGGTTGTAGAGCACTCCGACCACGACGTCGCCGAACAGCTCCGTCGACTGTTCGACGATGTCGACGTGACCCGCATGGAGCGGATCGAAACTGCCGGGGATCAGCACCGTTGTCATCTCTCTCCAAACGGTAACGCCTCCAGACGGTAACGCGGGGTGACGAGTTAACGATCCATGCGCTCGAAGAACGTGATCCAGGTGCGCCCGTAGCGCTTGCTCCGAGTCGCCTCCCAACCGCTCTGCGCGAGCCCGTCGAGCGACTCGAGCGAGCGCCCCGCCTCGGCGACGAGCAACGGCGCCCGCACGGCGGCAAGCAACAGCGGCCAGGCGTCGAAGTCGTAGGGCGGGTCGGCGAGCGCGATGTCGGCGTCGATGGCAGCCGCCTGGCTGAGCGCGTCGGCGGCGAGCACGCGGCTCCGGGCGGTGAGCCCGAGCTGCTCTAAGTTGGCGCGGAGGATACGTACGACGTTGCGGTCGCGTTCCACGAACGTGCAGTGGTCGGCGCCGCGTGAGAGCGCCTCGATGCCGAGCGCTCCGGTGCCCGCGAACAGATCGGCGACGCGGGCGTCGCGGATGACGTCGCGACTCACGAGCGCGTTGAACACGGCCTCTCGCACCTTGTCGGTCGTAGGCCGGGTGCCGGCGCCGGGCGGGGCCTCGATCCGACGCCCCCGCAACTCTCCCGCCACGACGCGCACGCCTGCAGGTTACGGACCGGCGGTCGGTGGCAATACTGAAGGTGTGATCGAGCCCGACCCTCAGATCACGTGCATCGACTGCGGAGGGCGCGCGTTCCTGCTGACGCCACCGCGGGAGGACGGCGCGTGGTATCCCGGCGACATCGTCGCCTACCGGTGCGAGGACTGCCTCGACCGCTGGGACCTCGTCCTCGGAGAGGAAATCGACGAAGACGTCGACGACTACTGACAGGTCAGTGCTGGGGGGTGTGACTCCACCAGGCAGCGCACCGAACGCGAAAGCATCGGCCGCGTGCGTTCAACAGCACGGTAGACGTGCGGCGCCAGCGCCGCCAGTCGCGCGGCCAGGCGCGTGGAAGCGCCGATCTGCGCGCGCTCACGACCTGGCGGACACCAAGGATGCGGCGCGAGGCCCACCCAGCTGGCTAGGCGCGACTGACCCGAGTCACGCGGAATTGGCGAATGGCGCATAATCCTCGTCCATCAGTGGGCTTGACAAGACGAAGTCGGCGCTCGACCGATTGCAAGCGATCGGAGTGTTGTAGACGACGGCGATGCGCAGCAGCGCCTTGACGTCAACGTCGTGCGGCTGCGGCTCAAGCGGATCCCAAAAGAAGACGACGAGATCAACGCGGCCCTCGGCGATCGCTGCGCCGATCTGTTGATCGCCACCGAGGGGACCGCTGAGGTAGCGCGCGATCGGCAAACCCAACGTGTCCGCGAGCAGCTTGCCCGTGGTTCCGGTCGCGGCGAGATCATGGCGCGCGAGCGTCGCCGCGTTGTACGCAGCCCAGTCCACGAGGTCGTGCTTGCGATTGTCGTGCGCGATCATCACGATGCGCTTGCTCGAACCCATTCCCACGCGAACGATTCGTCGGCCCTCGATGTCCACACGACCGACGATATGGGGCGGACGTTTCGACCCTGCGAACAAGGGATGAACGATCCGTCGCCGACAATCTGCGGTGGTATCGGAAAGCAAGCCCGTCGAGTGCGCGCATTCACCCGGCATAAGCGCCGATATGGGAGGCTGCTCGGTTCTGC
>DASQTR010000208.1:0-4431 GCA_035641795.1 Ilumatobacter sp. | reverse complement strand
CCGAGCACTTGCTCGGCGACGATGTTGCGTTGGATCGCGAACGTGCCACCACCGATCGTCAGCGCCGGCGAGAAGAGGAACCCGTAGTGCCAGACCGGGTCGACGTCGGGGAACTGGCTCGACTCGCCACGGCCCAACCTGTTCTCCGTCGGGCCGGCCTGGGCGCGGGCGGACAGCTTTCCTGCGGGACCTGATCCGGTCAACATGCCGTTCGCACCGGTGAGGTGCTCGGCGAGCTCCAGGACGTGCTGGCCGTGCTCGTCGCCCATGATCTTCTGAATCGACGCCTCCGCACCGGGCGTGCGTCCCTGCAGCTGCGCGCTCAACGTGCGCAACCGGCTCAGACGCATCACCTCCGACTCGATGTACAGCGCGGCTGCCCGCTGCCGGTCGGTTGCGTCGGCGAGCCCGCCGCCGGCGCGCACGAGCTCCAGCAAGTCGGTGGCGGACGGGCCGGTTCCCCACATCGACCCAGCCGCCGAGAGGGAGACCCGCTCGTTGGCCAGTGTGACCTTGGCGAGCCGCCACCCCTCGCCCTCCTCGCCGACGCGGTACTTCTCGTGCAGGCGGGCATCGTCGAAGAAGACCTGATTGAACGAGTGCGCAGTTGTCATGTCGACGATCGGTGCCAGGCGCACGCCCGGCAGATCCATCGGCACGATGAAGTAGGACAGGCCCTTGTGCTTCGGCACGTCAGGGTCGGTGCGTGCGATCAGGATCCCGAACTGGGCGTGGTGCCCGCCGCTCGTCCAGATCTTCGAGCCGTTGAGCAGGTATTCGTCGCCGTCGCGAACCGCGCGCGTCGCCAGGCCTGCAAGATCGCTCCCGGCATCGGGTTCGCTGAACAACTGGCACCAGTACTCGTCGCCGCGGAAGATCGGATCGAGGAAGCGTTGGCGTTGCCAATCCGAACCCGCGAGGAAGATCGTCGGCGCCGCCCATCCGACGCCGATCGGGTTCGTCGACACCGGTGTGCGGCGCACGCCGCCGGCGCGCAGTTCGTCGTCGATGATCAGTTGATGGATCGGGTCGGCGTCGAGCCCCCATGGCGAGGGCCAGTGGGGCACGACGTATCCGGCGGCGTGCAACTCGTCGTTCGACGGGTCAGGGTGTGCCGCGATCCACGCCCGCACGGCCAGCCGGCGCGGGTCGTCGTTGGGCGGCATGTCGAAATCCATGGCTCATCGTCGCGCGCCCACCCGTGGGACGTAACCGTCGCGCGCTGCGTGGGCGTCACGCGCCCGGCGTCGAGATCAGGCCCGCCCCACGGAATTAGACCTCAAGACCCTGTCATCGGTGTAACAACAGGCCCCCGCTCGGGCGATATCACCGCTGCGGACGACATTCCGAAGCATCGTTCCGTCCGAGGAGGACTTGCAAATGAAGCGCGACCCGTCCACTTTTCTGCGAAGCGTCGCCGGCAAGGCGGTGATCGCCACTGGTGTCGTTCTGCTGGCGTTCGGTGGTGCTGCCGCGGCGGGCTTCACCGACGTGCCGACGCTGCTGCCGTCGACCGACGAGCCGACGCTCGAGGAAACGACCGGAGAGGAGTCGAGTGACGAGTCGTCAGAGGAGGAGTCGTCACAGGACGAATCGTCGGAATCCACGGACGAGTCGAGTGACGAGTCGTCAGAGGAGGAGTCGTCGCAGGAAGAGTCGTCAGAGGACGAGTCGTCAGGCGCGGAGTCCTCGCAGGAAGAGTCGTCAGAGGAGGAGTCGTCAGAGGAGGAGTCTTCGGCGGATGAGTCGGCGGATGACAGCTCCGTTGACGAACCCACGCACGGGGACGTCGTGTCCGAGTTCGCCCGCACGACCGAGCTCGAAGGTTGCGAGAAGGGTCAGGCCATTTCCGATCTGGCGTCGAGCAACGCCACTGACCACCGTCAGAACCCGGAGTCGGATCACAACCCGTGCGATCACGAGTCGGACGACTCCGCTGACGACACGAGCGACGACACGAGCGACGACACGAGCGATGACACGGCGGTGGCACCGGAAGCCGCCGGCGACGAGGTCGTTGCAGAATCCCCGGGCCAGTCCGGTGAGTCGCACGGCAAGTCGGGTGAGTCGCGCGGCCAGTCCGGCGGCCGCCGCGGCAACGGCGGATGATTTGCACTCAGTGACGTGACGCGGCGTGCTCGCGCGGGTCCGTCAGGGCGCGCAGCAGCACCACCGCGGCGGCGCACGCGGCCAAGCCGCCGAGAAGTGTGCCGGCCAACACGTCCGAGGCCCAGTGCACACCCTGCACCTGCGTCGCCGCTGCGGTCAGCGCGATCGGCACGCACAACGCGCCGGCCAGCAATGGCCGGCGGTGCCGGGCGGCGACGATCGCCGCCGCGCCCCACACCGCGGTCGTGCTCATCGAGTGACCTGCGGGGAAGCTCTTACTGGTGTACGGAGCACGCACGTCGACCTGCGCCTCGGTCGGCCGCGGCCGGTCGACGACCTCTTTCAGAACAGGTTGGGCGACGAGCATCGTTCCGGCCACGACCGCCACGGCTACTGCTCCTGCTCGCCGGTAGCGACGGATAGCCCACAATGCTGGCACGGCGCCGACGACAAGCGCGGCCTGTGTGCTCGTCGTCAGCCGCACCCACTCGGCGAGCGTCGGAACAGGCTCATCGAGCGTCTGCCACCGACGCACCACCCAGACCTCTCCGGGCAGGGGGCCCGGGTTGACGACGACGGCGACCGCTAGCGCGGTCGCGATGGCGACGGCGAGCCCGACCGCGAGCACCGTTGCGCCGACTATCGCCGGTTCGCGCCCCACGAGCGGAATGCTGCCATGCCGCATGGTTGCGCTTTACCCCGTTCGTCGGCGCTCCGGTACGGTGAGCCGCCGTGGGGAGCGTGCTGCGGTCGCGGATCGACCCGCGCCGTGACGACTACCAGCGCAACCTGGCGGCGATGCAGGCCGCGTGGGACGAGGTCGCCGAGCAGCTGTCGCGCGTCCCCACCATCGGCGGGCAGCGCTACGTCGACCGCCATCGCGCTCGCGGCAAAATGCTTGCCCGGGAGCGCGTCGAGGCGCTCGTCGATCTCGACACGCCGCTCTTGGAGCTGAGCCCGCTCGCAGGATGGGGAAGCGAGTTCCCGATCGGCGCCGGCGTCGTCAACGTGATCGGCGTCGTCGAAGGCGTCGAGTGCGCGATCAGCGCCACCGACATGACGTACAGAGGCGGATCGATGAACCCGCGTTCGGTCGACAAGGGCCAGCGGTTCCAGGAGATCGTCCGCGCCAACCGGCTGCCGTGGATCAGCCTCAACGAGTCGGCCGGCGCCGACCTGCCGTACCAGGCCGACATCTTCATCAGGGGCGGCGCCGGCTTCAAGAATCAAACCCAGCTCTCGAAGCTCGGCGTGCCGACGATCACCGTCGGGTTCGGGCCCGCGACGGCAGGCGGCGCGTACACCCCGGGCATGAGCGACTACACGGTGTTCGTCAAAGGCCGCGCCACCGCCTACCTGGGCGGTCCGCCACTCGTGAAGATGGCGATCGACGAGGTCGTCGACGAGGAGACGCTCGGTGGCGCCGAGATGCACGCGCGTGTCAGCGGGCTGTCCGACTACCTTGCGGTCGACGAGCTCGACGGCTTACGCATCGCCCGCGACGTCGTCAAGCACCTGCGGTGGCGCAAGCTCGGTCCGGGCCCCACAGAACCCGACGCCGACCCGCTGTACGACCCGATCGAGCTGCTCGGCTGCGCCTCGGCCGACGTGCGCGTTCCGTTCGAGATCCGGGAGATCTATGCCCGGCTGCTCGACGGCTCGCGTTTCGAGGAGTTCAAACCGCTGTACGGCGACAGGTTGGCGTGCGGGTGGGGCTCGATCCACGGCTTCGCCGTCGGGCTGCTGGGGAACAACGGGATCCTCTTCTCCGAGGAGGCCCAGAAGGCAGCGCAGTTCATCCAGCTCTGCAATCGCACCGACACGCCGCTCGTGTTCTTGCACAACATCACCGGGTTCATGGTCGGCAGCAAGGCAGAGCAGGGCGGCATCATCCGCAACGGCGCGAAGATGATCAACGCCGTGTCGAACAGCGGCGTGCCCCACTTCTGCCTGATGGTGGGAGCCTCGTACGGCGCCGGGAACTACGGCATGTCCGGTCGTGCCTACGACCCGCGGTTCATCTTCTCGTGGCCGAACCACCGCATCGCCGTGATGGGCGGACGCCAGCTGGCGGGTGTGATGGACATCGTGGCGCGCAACGCCGCCGCCGGACGCGGCGTCGAGGTCGACGAGGCCAAGCTCGACGCCGGCAAGGCAGCGCTCGAGGCACAGATCGAGTCCGAGTCCTCGGCGCTGTACGCGACGGGTCGCGTCTGGGACGACGGGATCATCCACCCCGCCGAATCCCGGACGGTGCTGGGGCTTGCCCTGTCGGCAGCGCATTCGAACGTCGTGCGTGGCGCCGCCGAGTACGGCGTGTGG
>DASQTR010000207.1:0-2081 GCA_035641795.1 Ilumatobacter sp. | reverse complement strand
CGCTCGCCCTGTCGGTGTTCGAGCGCACGCGTGAGCTCGGTCTGGTGCGTGCCGTCGGCATGACCCGCCGCCAGGTTCGGCGGATGGTGCGCTTCGAGGCGGCCTTGGTGGCGCTGTTCGGGGCGACGCTCGGCGTCGGGCTGGGGCTGCTGTTCGGATACGGCGTGGCGAATGCGCTGCCGGCGACGTTCGTGTCGACCTTCTCGATTCCGGTGGCACCGATCGTCGTGATGATGATCGTCGCCGCCGGCGCCGGGGTGGTCGCCGCCCTCCTCCCCGCTCGCCGGGCCGGCCGGCTCGACGTGCTCGACGCCATCTCGCACTGACCGCTGTGCGGCCGGTGCGCGCGATGTGCCCCGGCCGCCCCACCATCTCCCCGCTCTCGATCTCAGAAGGAATCACCATGAACACCTCCACGAAATCACCGCCGTTCCCCACGTGGAGCGACTCGCCTCGTTCCACCGAAGCCCAAGGCCTGTCACGGCTGGCGCGCTTCTTCGGCGTCGTCACCCGACCGCACAGCTATCGCAACATCGCCTACCTACTGCTCGGCCTCCCGCTCGGCACCATGTGGTTCACCGTCCTGGTGACGGTCGCCTCCGTTTCGGTCAGCATGCTCGTCGTCGCCCTGCTCGGAATCCCGATGCTGATCGGCATGTGGTACGGCGTGCGCGCGTTCGCCAACGTCGAACGTGGCGTTGCCGGTGCCCTGCTCCATGAGCACGTCGCTCGAGCGCCGCTGGCGGTCGACGTGCCCGGCAACCTTTGGGTGCGACTGCGCTACATGAGCCGCGAGCGTCTCCGCTGGCGCGAGCTCGGCTATCTCCTGCTGCGCTTCCCGGCCGGCATCGCCACCTTCACGCTCGCCGTCGCCGCCCTCACCGTGCCGGTGATCGTGGTCTACACGCCGATCTACGCCCGCTTCGTCGACGAGTCGTTCGGCGACTGGTTCTGGAGCAGCGAGCTCCAGGACTTCGCCGAGAACAACCCGTGGTCGTGGACGCTGGTCCCGCTTGGTATGGCACTACTGTTCGCCGCCTTCCACGCGCTGAACGGCCTTGCGCGTGGGTGCGGACGCTGGACGACCGCGTGGCTCGGTGGTGGCAACTGATCGACTCCGCGTCAGTCAGGAGGTAGGAAGCCGTACTCGGCCAGCACCTCCTGACCGGCGTCGCCGAGCACGAAAGCGACGAACGCTCGTGCCGCCTCCGGGTTGGGCGCGTCCTTCGTGACCGCGATCGGATACTCGGCAATGACGTTGATGTCGGCCGGAATCTCCACCCCATCGGCCCCATCGCCGGCCGCCGTCACGTCGGTCTTGTACACGATCCCTGCGTCAGCCTCGCCGGCGGTCACCTTCGTCACCACCGCCCGCACGTTCTCCTCCAACGAGTCGGGCGTCACCGTCACCCCCGATGCATCGAAGGTCTGCTGAGCGTAGTTCCCGCACGGCACCTCCGGCGCACACGTCACCACGATCAAGTCGTCGTTCGCCAGATCAACGACTCCCGTGATCCCCAGCGGATTCCCGCGCTCGACGATGATCTCCAACGAGTTGGTCGCGAACACCTCCGGAACAGACCCGTTGTTGCCGGCGTCGGTGAGCTTGGTCATGTTGTTCTGATCCGCCGACGCGAACACGTCCGCCGGCGCGCCGCCCTCGTTGATCTGGGTCACCAACTCCGACGACGCCGCGAAGTTGAACGTCACCTCGGCGTCCGGATCATCGGTCATGAATGCATCGCCGATCTCGGTGAAGGCATCCGCCAACGATGCCGCCGCGAACACCGTCAAGGCACCGGTCGACTCCCCGCCGTCGTCCTCGCCACACGCGGATACGAGCACGAGCAACACCGCAGCCGAGAACAAGTTTCGATGCGTCCCACGCATCACCAGCACCTTAGTCAGTCGATGACTATCGTCCGTCCTCAGCGGGAGTCTGCGCACGGCACGCGATTGGTTTCAGCGTTTCGGCGAGCGCTCCGCAGGGGACTGGCGCAACATGATCATCGTCGGACTCATCCTGCTGGTCCTTGGACTGGTGGTCGGGCTGATCTTCCTGATTCTCGGTAGCGCCGGCC
>DASQTR010000206.1:0-4314 GCA_035641795.1 Ilumatobacter sp. | reverse complement strand
CGACGCCATGAAGTCGTCGGTCGCGATGGTGGACTCGTTCGGCAAGCCACGATGGCGGCGCTGTTCGACGGTCAACGCCCGCTGGAAGCGGCCCTTGCTGGCCACGATCACTCGCTCGGTGAGGTCGCGGAGCACCGGGTTCGACGCCGCCCGGAACGATCCCCACGCGCACGAGCCGCTGGCGCCGGCACCCTTCTGCCACACGATCTCGCCCCTGAGCAGCAGATGGAGCCGGTCCTGGAGAATGCTGATGACGTCGGCTGCAAGGCTGCGGTAGGGCTTGCGGCCGAGGTTGGCGACGTTGACCGCGACGCGCCCGCCGGGCTCGAGCACGCGCACGCACTCTGCGAACACGCCGTGCAGGAGCTCGAGGTACTCGAGGTACGAGCTCGGTACACCCTCGCGCTCGAGCTCCTCCTCGTACTGCTTGCCGGCGAAGTACGGCGGCGATGTGACCACCAATGCGACACTGCCATCGGCGAGCGTCGACATATCGCGGGCGTCGCCGCAGACGAACGGTTCGGCGATTGGCTCGGGCGCCAAGACCCGGCTGTCGGTGTCGATCACCGGCGCCTCGAAGCGCTGGTAGAAGCCGGATGCATCGTGCGACTCGCGCCGGCCGACGCCGAAGGTCGACGTCTTCGTCGACCGGCGTCGCGAAGCGACACCGATGCGCTCGACCGACATGCGGTCAGGCTACGCGACCTGCCCTAGGTGGCGCGCGATGCGTACGCGATCATGTTCCGGTCGCGGCGAGCACGTTCGCGGCAGGCATGCGGACGAAGTGGGCTTGCACGTCGTTGGCGGCGACCTGTTCGAACCCGTGCCGCCGATACCAGGCCTCGACCGGCGAGCCGTGATCGATCCTCAGCTCGAACGAACGAGATCCGGCGCGAGCGACGAGATCGGCCACGAGACGCGACCCGATCCCCTGCCTCTGGTGGCCGGGATCGATCATGATGTCGACCAACACGAGGCGCGCCTCGTCGTCGTCAGTGATGACGCGCCCCACGAGCTCGCCATCGACGACGATCGCCTCCGATGTGGCGTGCGGGAAGGTGAGTCGGTAGCCGGCGCGCTGGAGCTCGAACTGGTGCTCAACGAGACGCACGACGGTGCCGGGGTCGAAGCCGGCGGCGTCCATGGGTCCGCGGCGGATGGCGACGAACATCTGGCGAATCGCCGGCTCGTCGCCGTCGCACACCGGCCGAAGCAAGCTCAACGAGTGTGATGAGTCCGTGTCGCGATGTCCCAATCTCGCCCTCCCGTTCGTGCACCCGCTGGCACCGCAATCTTCGCATCGCGGCGCGCTCGTACCGCGGATATCGGAACCGATGCGTTAGAACATGAGGTCGATCATCGGACCGGGTCACCGCGGTGCATCCAGCGCGCCGGATCGTCGAGCGGGCGGTAGCCGAACTTGGCGTACAGCTCGTGGGCGTCGCGCGTGGCGAGGAACTGCCACCGGATGCCGACCACGTCGGGGTGCTCGACGATGGTGCGCACCACTGCCGTGCCGAGTCCGCCGCCGCGGTCCTCGGGCATGACGTACACGTCGCACAGCCAGGCCCATGTCGCGAGGTCGGTGACCATGCGGGCGAAGCCGACCTGCCGGCCGGCGGACGTGTAAGCACCGACCACGAGCGCACTGTGCTCGATCGCTCGTCGCTGAACCTCGAATGGTCGACCCTGAGCCCAGTACGACCACTCGGACATGAAGCGGTGAACGGCAGCGATGTCGAGCCGGGCGGGATCGGTGCTGATCAGGTAGTCGCCGTGTTGTAGCTCGACGATCGCGGCAGGCATCGGCCGATCTTGCCAGCCCTCGCTTACCCGCAGGGCGACGATGCGGTCCGACCATCACGCAAGGATCGGTCCGAGCACTCGATCGAGGTAGTCGTTGCGGTACGTCCCCGTCGGATCGAGCCGGCCACGCTGACAGGCGAATGCATCCCATTCGGGGTAGCGCTCGCGCAGGGTCGCCGCCGTCTGGAAGTGCACCTTGCCCCAGTGCGGGCGACCGGCGTAGTCGTTCATGATCCCCTCGACGCCCTGAAAGTACGTCTCATACGGCGCGCCGCGATACTGGTGGACAGCCACCCACGCGCTCTCGCGTCCGTATCCGGTCGAAAGCGCGATGTCGTCGGCGGCCGAGAAGCGGACTTCGATCGGGAACAGCACCGGATAGCCCAGCGTGCGCGTGAGATGGCGGAGGCGATCGATGGCCTCGGCGAGATGCTGGATCGGCACGCCGTACTCCATCTCGACGAACCGCACGAGGCGCGGGCTGGCGAACACGCGATCGCTGCGATCGATGAGCTCGCGCTCCGACAGCGCCGACGCGACCACCTTCGCGATCGACGGCGCCAACGACGGGAACCGGCGTCCGGCCCGGCACGCCAACCCGAAGGCGAGGTTCTCGGCGAGGTACTTGTCGCGGGCGTAGGCGAGTCGCGACTGCGGGCGGCGCTGTGCGTCGGTGCGCGTGTTGCGCTTCACCTGGCAGCGACCGTCGCCCGGCATCCAGTAGAACTCGGCGTGGTCCGCGCTCCGCGTCAACGCGTCGATGTCGGCGAGCACATCGTCGAGTTGTTCGATCGTCTCCCGGGCGTGCAGGTTGAACGCCGGAACGCACTGGAGGGTGAGCTCCGTGACCACGCCCAGTGCCCCGACGCCGACGCGGGCAACGCGCAGTAGCTCCGCGTCGTCGTCCTCGGCGCACGACACGACCTGTCCCGTCCCGTCGACGAGCTCGATGCCGACCACGGTCGTCGCCAAATTGCCCCACGCGCGTCCCGTGCCGTGCGTCGCCGTGCTGATCGCCCCCGCGATGGATTGCACGTTGATGTCGCCGAGATTGGGCATGGCCAAACCCACCGCGTCGAGCGCGTCCGCCAGCGCTCGCAGCGTGATCCCAGCCTCGACGGTGACACGCGCCCGCTCGGCATCGACGTGACGCACCGACCGCATGCGCTCGAGCGACAGCAACACGCCGGACGTCATCGCCGTCGGGGTGAACGAGTGGCCGGCGCCTATCGCCTTGACCCGTTGCCGGCTGCGGTGGGCGGTGGCGACGATCGACGCCACCTCGTCGGTCGAGGCAGGGTGCTCCACGCGCAGCGGAACGCACGCCTGGTTGCCGGCCCAGTTGCGCACCGCCCGCGGGCCCATCGCCGAACCGTAGATCGCGAGCCCTCGTCGGTCACGTACGATCGCGCCATGAGCACCGTGAACGGGGTCTGCCACCACGACTGTCCCGATTCGTGCGGCTGGACCGTGACGGTCGAGGGCGGCGTGGCCACCAAGCTGCGTGGCAACCCCGACCATCCCTACAGCTACGGCGAACTGTGCCCCAAGGTCAATCGCTTCCTCGACCGCGTCTATTCGCCCGACCGCATCCTGCACCCGTTGCGCCGTGTCGGTGCCAAGGGCAGCGGCCCGTTCGAGCGGATCTCGTGGGACGCGGCGCTGGCGGAGATCGGCGCGCGCCTCAACTCCATCATCGGTGAGCACGGTGGCGAGGCGGTCATGCCGTTCAGCGACGCCGGCAATCAGAGCATCCTCGCCACACAGGGCATCTCCGACCGCTTCTTCAACCACATCGGGGCCACCCAACTGCTGCGAAACATCTGCGGACCAACGGTGGGCGCCGGCGTGTCGATGACGAACGGCTCCAGCCTGTGCGCCGACCCGCTCGACCTCGAACACTCGCGGCTGATCCTCCTGTGGGGTACCAACACGCGCCTCACGAACCGGCACCTGTGGCCGGTGATCGAGCGTGCCCGCGCCAGCGGTGCCCGGCTGGTGGTGATCGACCCGATCCGCACCCTGACCGCCGACGAAGCAGACCAGTTCGTGCAGCCGCTACCCGGCACCGACGTGGCGATGATGCTGGCGATGATGCACGTCATCATCAGCGAGCGGTTGACCGACGCCGACTGGATCGCCGAGCACACCTTCGGGTTCGACGAGCTCGCCGACCACGTCGCCGAGTGGACCCCCGAGCGCGCCTCGGGCGAGTGCGGCGTCGACGCCGACGTGATCCGCGCCCTCGCCCGCGAGTACGCCACCACCCGGCCGGCCGCGATCCGCACCCTGATCGGCGCCGAGCACCACGAGCACGGTGCCATGTTCTACCGCACGCTGGCATGCCTGCCGGCCTTGACGGGCGCGTGGCGCGACCGCGGCGGCGGTCTGATGCGCAGCGTCGGGTCGTGGCAGGACCGGCTCGTCGACGGCGCCGCGCTGAGCCGACCCGATCTGCTCGACGGTCGCGTACCGCGCACGCTCAACATGAGCCGCCTGGGCGAGATC
>DASQTR010000205.1:0-3532 GCA_035641795.1 Ilumatobacter sp. | reverse complement strand
TCAACGTCCACCTGGGCGAACACAACCGGGCTCGGGAGGCGGCCGCCACGCTGCACTCGCGCGGCACCGAGCAGGACGGACGCACCCGCCTCGTCATGGCAAGCCACGTTCGGGGTCTACTGTCGCTCGCCCACGGCGAGCCAGACCGGGCGGCCCCCGAACTGATGGTCGGGCTGGATATGGCGAACGACATCGGCGTCCGGCTCCCAGCGGTGGTGCCCGTGCTGCCCGACGCCATCGAGGCGCTGGCTCTCGTCGGCGACGCCGTTTCATGTGCGGAACTGGCAGCAGAGCTCGACCGACAGGCGTCCGATCTCAACCGGCCGTGGGTCGACGCGGCCGCGCTTCGGGGCCGCGGGCTGACGGTAATGTGCGACGGAGGCGACGCGGCAGCCACGCTTCTCGGCGACGCGGCCAAGGCCTTCGACGTCCTCGGGTACCGCCTGGACGCCGCCCGCGGCCTGCTGCTGCAGGGGCGAGCGCTGCGTCGGTTGGGTCGACGCAACGCGGCTGCCGACGTTCTCGCCGACGCGTGCAGCCGCTTCGTTGCCATGGGAGCGTTGCCGTGGGTCGTCCAGACCGAGGCCGAACTCGAGCGCGTGGCCCCTGGCCGCGAGCACGCGGAGCTCACGCCTACCGAGTCGCAGATCGCCGAGCTGGTCGCCGGCGGACGACGCAACCGCGAGATCGCCAACCAGCTGTTCGTCAGTGTCGCCACCGTGGAGGCTCATCTGACTCGCATATACCGCAAGCTCCAAGTTCGTTCGCGTACCGAACTGGCGCAGGTCGTGCGCTCCGACCGCTGAACGGTTTACCGGCGACGATTGACGTTGCGCGACGCCGGTATATCCGAACGTCGCCGTAGATCTAGGGAAACCTCGCTACCGCGCAGGGCGCCACTTTGATTCCTGTGGATCCGATGGATGATCTGCGCAACCAGGTGATCGGCGTCGACGAGATGGTGCCGACGCTGTGCGGCCAAATGGTGCGATACGTCAATCTCGACAACGCGGCGACTGCGCCGGCAATGCGAACGGCGCTTGCGGCCGTGGAAGCGATCCTGCCTCACTACAGCAGTGTTCACCGGGGCGCAGGCCACAAGGCGAGACGGTGCACGAGTGCGTACGAAGACGCGCGTCGAACGCTTGGCGAGTTTCTCGGCGCCAATGCTGATCATGACGTGACCGTGTTCACCAAGAACACGACCGAGGCGATCAACAAGCTGGCTCGATCGATGCCAATCGATGACGACGCCGTCGTGCTCACCACGGTGTTGGAGCATCACTCGAACGATCTGCCGTGGCGGTCGCGAGTGCGCACGGTGCACATCGGCGCGACGGCATGCGACGGTCGACTCGATCTCGAGGACGTCGACCGGCAGTTGGCCGGCCACGCCGGTCGGGTGGCGATCCTCGTTGTGTCGGGAGCCTCGAACGTCACTGGGGTTATGCCTCCGATTCATGACCTTGCGCGGCGGGTGCATGCCGTCGGTGGACGGATTCTCGTCGACGCCGCTCAATTGGCGCCGCACCAGCCGATCGACATGCGTCCTCACGACGATCCGGAGCACCTCGACTTCGTGGCGCTGTCGGCCCACAAGATGTACGCCCCATTCGGTAGCGGAGCGATCGTCGGCCGCCGTGACACGTTCGGCAACGCACCCAATCACAGCGGGGGCGGAACCGTCGACGCCGTGACGCTCGACGACATCGCCTGGGCCGACCTTCCGCACCGGGAGGAAGCAGGCACGCCCAACCTGCTCGGTGCCGTGGCCTTCGCCGCAGCGGCGTCGACTCTCCGGGAGATCGGCTGGAAGCGGATCGTCGACCACGAGCGCGAGCTGCGCATCCGAACGCTCGCCGGGCTGGCGAAGATCCCTGGCCTTCGGGTCACCGGCCCCAGAGATGCCGAGTCGGCGATCGGCGTCATCCCGTTCACGATCGAGGGGATGGCCCACGGGCTGATCGCCGCCATCCTGGGTTACGAACACGGGATCGGTGTCCGCAGCGGCTGCTTCTGCGCACACCCCTACGTCGCCCATCTCCTCGGCCTCGACAATGACGAAGCTCGTGAGTGGGCGCAGCGCGTGCGCCATGGCGACAAGCGGGACGCGCCTGGCATGGTGAGAGTCAGTTTCGGCCTGTACAACGACTACACCGACGTCGACCGGCTACTCGCAGCGCTTCGACGGGTGGCGGCCGGCCTCTTCAGCGGAACCTATCGATCGGATTCTCATGGCGAGTACCACCCGATTGGCCCGGCGCCGGTGTCTGAATCTGGCCGGCGGATGATCGAAACACGATGATCGTCGAGGCGCGCCATGACTCGACGGGCGAGCTCGTCGCGACCATCGTCGCCCTCGCGGCCCTGGACCTTGTCGGATCCTTGCTCGCCAAGGAGTGGATCCTTCTGCTGCAGGCGTACCTGGTGCTGGCTCCGAACGAGACGTCCGCCGCGGAGCTTGCACCGATCGCCCCGCGTTGAACGTCGACACCCGACAACGAAATCCGCATTGACGTGGCGACGGACGCTGACCGTCGGTCGGGTCAAGCAGTCCCGCAGACGTCGAGGGCCAGGGCGGCAAGTGTGCGGGCGGTTGCGATGACGTCCACCTGTTCGACCGATTCTGCTGGGCCGTGTGCCAGCCGCACGTCACCCGGTCCGTATTGCACGGTCGGAATGCCGCCGAGACCGCTCAGCAGGCGCAGGTCACTGCCGTACGGCGCGCCGTAGACGTCTGGCAGCTGAGCGTCAGTCGCGGATGTCACCTGATGGGCGGCGCGCACGCGTTGTGCGAGGTCGCTGCCCGCCGCAAGTCGTCCGGATGCGAACTGGCCCCCCCACCACTCGACCTCCACCGGATGTTCGTGGAACCACGGATCGTCGGCGTTGACGGCGGCGATCGTGTCCTCGAGCGTGGCCCGGGCGTCGGCCACCGGTTCGTCGAGAGCGACGCCGAGTCGCCCTTCGGCGACCAGCAGGTCGGGCACCGACGAGGCCCAGTCTCCCGAGGTCACCGTCCCGATCGACAGCGGGTGGGCGAGCGGCCATCGTTCCATCAACGGATCGACGACGACGTGACGACGACGCTCCAGATCCTGAAGCGCCTCCCAGACGGGCCAGAACCGCTCGATCGCGCTGACCCCTTCGGCCCGCCGCGCGGCGTGCGTCGCGCGACCGTGCACGCGCAGCCGGAACGTCAACGCACCAGAGTTGGCAGCGATCACGTCCAGGTCCGTGGGCTCGGCGATCACGCAGGCGTCGGCGGTCCAACCGCGCTGCAGCAGCGCGAACGTGCCGAGACCGCCGTCCTCCTCACCTTGTACCGATGCGACGAGCAGATCGCCACGCAGCGGTACACCCGCCGACCGCACGGCTTCGACGGCACACAGTGACGCCACCAGGCCGGCCTTCATGTCACACGTTCCCCGCCCGAACAGACGCCCGTCACGTTCCACGGCCGCGAACGGCGGTACCGACCAGGCCTCCGGATCGCCGATGGGGACCACATCGATGTGTCCATTGAGCATCA
>DASQTR010000204.1:0-2886 GCA_035641795.1 Ilumatobacter sp. | reverse complement strand
TCGACCGGTCCACCGGGGAACTCGTCTGGCGGACGCAGGTCACCGAGCCCGGCATTCCGCGCCCGAACGCCAACTACTCGACCGGCGGCTTCATCGGCGCGACCGCGGTGGCGGACGGCGTCGTGGTGGGAGGCACAGCCGTCGGCGGTACACCTGCCCTCCACGCCCTCGACGCCGCCACCGGCACGATCAAGTGGCAGCAACCCGAGGCGGCCGACACGTACGCGTCGGCCGCGGTCGCGAACGGCGTGGTATTCCTCGGCAGCACGACCGACTTCACGTTCCGAGCCCTCGACCTGCAGACGGGTGAGGTCTTGTGGTCGAAGGAGCTCCGCGGCGGCGTGGCCGGTGGCGCCGCGATCGTCGGCGACGACGTGATCGCGGTGGCCGGGATCCGTGAGCCGGGCGTCGGCAACCGCAATCGCAACAGCGGCGTCTACCGCTTCTCGCTGCGCGGCAAGCCCGTGGCGTCGGCGCCGACCACGACGAAGCCACCGCCTCCGACACCGCCGAACCCCCAAGCCGCACAGCAGGCGTGCGTGGCTTCGCCGTGCAACCTCAACTTCGACCTGACCCGCGAGCGGGTGGCGAACGAGACCGGCACCGGGACGGCGCAGGTCTCGCTCGATCCGTTCCGGGTGATCGTCCAGGCCGAGGGGCTCGGCGACCCGAACCGTTGGCTGCGGCCCGGCAGCGCCGCGCAGCAGACAGGCGCGACGACGTACGCGGTGTACCTGTCGCAGGGCACCGACAACCCGACCGGCGGGCTGATCTGCACCCTGGACGCGAACAACGACTGCACGGCGACGAAGCTGCCGGGCCGTCGCGGCGCGACGTACGACCGGCTCAGCATCCTTGCCGTCAAGGACCCGAAGACGCTGCCATCCCTCTCGGAAGGCTTCGACCGGCTCGTCACGACCAACGCGCTCGACATCCCGATCACACCGAAAGCGAGGAAACGATGACGCAACGACGCCGCCTCCATCGGATGCTCGCGGGCGTGGTCGTCGCGAGCGCGCTGGTGGCGGCGTGGGCCGCGCCGGGCGCGACGTCCCGGCCCGCGCAGGCCTCGTCGAAGGGGGTCATCGTCTTCAACGGCGAGGGGAACAACCTCAACGCGTATACCGCCGATCCGCCGTTCACGAAGCAGACGGTCATCCGCAATCACGACGACGATCCGAACGGGCTCGACATCAACGCGCAGATCTGCTTCTTCCCCGGTGGGTCGAAGCGATTCGTCGCCGGCGAGGACACGGGCCAGCCCAACCCTCCGCCGGGCTGGGGCATCTTCCAGTTGCGGGGGAACACGATCGGGAAACTCTCGGCGAAGAAGATCGGGAAGCTCACGCCGACGTACCAGCCGACTTCCGACAACCCCGAGAACTATGGGTGCGGGTTCCTGTCCGACGGACGCATCGTCACGACCGACATCGGCGATCAGCAGTCGGGGTCGGGAAACGGGCAGCTCATCGTGTGGTTCCCGCCGTTCGACCGCAACAAGGTGCGCTACTGCAAGCTCGACGTCGGCATCGCGACCGCCGGTGGCATCTATGTCGATTCGAAGAACCGCGTGTACGTGCCGTCCGCGCGCCCGCCGACCGCGGGGGTCCTGCGGTACTCGGGACCGTTCCCGACGTCCGACACCGCGAAGGGCGGATGCAGCGCGAAGGACCCGACCGGCGCGCCGATGGCGCCATCCGTGGAGAAGGAGCAGTTCATCCCGCTCGGGAACGGCCTCGCGTCCGCGATCGCGATCGTGCGGGCCCCGAACGACGGCTTCTACGTGTCGAGCGTGATCAGCGGCGTGATCAACGAGTACGACGCCAACGGCGGCTACGTGCGAACGGTGCTCCAGCCGCCGGCCGGCGAGACGCTCGGTGAGCGGACGTTCTCGACCGGGACGCCGCTCGGGCTCGGCGTCGGCCCCGACGGCACGCTGTACTACGCCGACATCGGGATCACGATCACGAGCGAGGGCATCGGGCCGGGCCCCGAAGGCACCGTACGCCGGGTTCGGTTCGTCGACGGCACACCGCAACCGCCCGAGACCATGGGCGGCGGCCTCGCCTTCCCGGACGGCATCGGCGTGTACGCGCCCAAGAAGAAGTGAGTACCTGACGCGCCGTGGGTGGCTCCGACTGCGAGCACATCGGTCAGGGGCTGCTCGGCCAGCCGGTCAACGCCGTCTCGACGCTCGCGTACGTGATCGTCGCAGTGCTGCTGCTCTGGCGCGTCCTCGGCGTGCGACCGCGCGCCTCGCTGACGATCTATGCCGTGATCGTGGCCGGCATCGGGTTCGGGAGTGTGATGTTCCACGGCCCCATGCCGTCGTGGGGTCGATTTGCGCACGATCTGACCATCGCCGCCGTCCTCGCGTTCGTCATCGCCTTCGACGCCTCGTTGGTTCGCGCTGCGACAGTCCGTATGACACTCGTCATCTTCGCTGCGCTCGTCGGTGTGAGCGCCGTCGTCCTCGTTGTCTCACCTGACGCGAGCAACGCCGTCGTCGCGGTGTTCGTCGGTGGGGCGGCGGGAGCGGAGCTTGTCGTGATCCGGCTGGCGAGCAGTCGTACGACGGCGCCTACGCCAGTGTGGATCCTCGGCGCGGCGGTGCTCATCGTTGGTGCCGTGCTCAACGGACTGGGACGCACTGACGCACCGTTCTGTGATCCCGACTCGGTCGTGCAGTTCCATGCGCTCTGGCACGCGCTCACCGCCTTCGTGTTGTGGCTCTACGGCACGGCTGTCTTGGGGGCGCGTGCGCAGGCCCGGCCTAAGATTCGTGCGTGACTTCCCCTGTCCGGGTCCTGGCCGTGGGCGCCGCCGCGCCCTCGCGGCGACTGGCCGCCGGTGACGTCGCCGCCGCCTGGGGTCGCGGCGGCGGGC
>DASQTR010000203.1:0-4942 GCA_035641795.1 Ilumatobacter sp. | reverse complement strand
GAGGCGAACGTGGCGAACGTCATGCACTCATCGTGAACAACGGCACCGTCTGAATCGTCCGGCCGAGGTCGGATCATGTCACGTCAGCGGGTCCGCCTTCCGGCCGATGCCGGGTCCGTCGGAAGGTTGAGTCGTGTAAATGGACGGGTCACCGGGGGACCGGCCTGTCAGACTCCGCCTTGTGAAGCGGCGGGTAGTGGCTCTCGGGTTGGTGGCGCTCGCCGCGTGCGGCTCGGGCGACGACACGGATGGCGCCGCGTCGGTCGTTGCCCGGGCGTCAACGGTGTCCACCGGAGCCGAGCCCCAGCCCACACCACCCTCCTCGACAGCTGGGCCCACCACCGCCGAGGAGCCGGCGACGTCGCCGGCAGCCGTGCCGACGACCCAACCGCCGACCGCCCAACCGGCGACGACCCAACCCGCGACGACCCGGCCGCCACCTTCCGCAACCACCACTGCGCCGCCCTCGAAACCGACGTCGGGCACGGCCGTCGTCTACGCCTCCTCGGGCGATGAGCACCCGTGGCTTCCGGTCGGGTGGTGGGACGGCGCGGCGTGGGGATCAGTCGAGTGGCCGACTCCCGAGGTGGTGATTCCGGGCTCGACGTTCGACACGCTGTCCGTGGCGAGTGTCGAGTTCCCGACGGGCCCGATGCGCGATGTGCCCGTCGTGCCGACGTCCTACGGATGCATCGACGACGCCGGCCTTGCCTCGATCGATCTGCAGATCGGCCTCACCGAGGCGCCTGACTGGCATGGATATCGCCTCCTGGCGGTGACCGCTGACTGGGACGTGCAGCCTCGTCCGGTGAGCCAAGTCGGGGTCGACTCGCCCGTGTACAAGCAACTCGGCGAGTCGCTGGTCCCCGCCGATCAGCCCGTCGATCCGGCACTCGGCGAAGTCGTCCAGGTGCTGCGGGCCGACCTCGACGGCAACGGGGTCGAAGAGGTGCTGTTCACGTACCAGCATCTGACCGACTCGGGCGGGATGGGAGCGCCGGGCGAGTTCTCGTTGGTCATCGCTCGCTATCCGGACGCGACCGGCGCGGTCGTCGACGACGTGCTGGTCGAGCATGTCGTGCCGACGCCGATGGACGCACCATCGCCCGACCGTTCACGTGTGATGGCGATCGCCGACTTGAACGGCGACGGCACGATGGAGGTCGCGATCGGGTCGGTCTATTGGGAGTCGGCCGTCGTCGTCGTCTACGAGTTCACCGGCGGTGCGCTGCACGAGGTGATGACATCTGGCTGCGGAGTCTGACGTCCGGCGTCAGAGCGGTTCGTTGCCGTGCTTGCGGTGGGGGAGCCGCTCACGCTTGTTGTCGAGCATGTGCAGCGCGGCGGCGACCTCGCGGCGGGTTTCGGCCGGCTCGATGACGGCGTCGACGTAGCCGCGTTCGGCGGCCACGTACGGATTGAGCAGGCGTTCGGTGTAGTCGTCCTGGAACTCCTGGCGCGCTTGTTCGGAAGCCCGGCGCTGGAGAATCGCGGCGGCCTGCCCGGCGCCCATCACCGCCAGCTCTGCACAGGGCCACGCCAGACACACGTCGTTGCCCATCGTCTTGGAGTCCATCACGATGTAGGCGCCCCCGTAGCTCTTGCGAAGGATCACGCACACGCGCGGCACGGTGGCTCTCCCGTAGGCGTAGACCAGCTGCGCGCCGTGCCGGATCATCCCCCGCCACTCCAGATCCTTGCCTGGGTAGAAGCCGGGCGTGTCGACCAGGGTGAGCAGCGGAATGTTGAAGGCGTCGCAGAACGCCACGAAGCGGGCGGCCTTCTGGGAAGCAGGGATGTCGAGTGTGCCGGCGAGGTTCATCGGCTGGTTGGCGACGATGCCGACCGGGCGTCCGCCAACCGTGGCGAAGGCGGTGACGACGTTCGCCGCCCAGCCGCCACGCACGTCGAGCAGCACGCCGTCGTCGACGATCGCCTCGGCGACCTTGCGGACGTCGTAGCTGCCGGTCGACGAGTCAGGGATGAGCTCGCCGGCCTCCGGGCACGGCCGGTCGACCGGGTCGGTCAGCGGCCAGTGCGGGGGCGGCTCGTCGGCGTGATCGGGCACGTAGGCGAGCAGCTCCTCGACCACGTGGGCGCCGGCCTCGCGGTCGGGCACCACGCTGACCACGACGCCGGCGTTGCGTTCGAGGTTGGCCGCGCTGCCGAGCTCTTCCTTGCTGATGTCGATACCGGTGAACTGGCGCACCATGACAGGCCCGCTCACGAACGCGTATGCGTCGCTGGTCATCACGACGAAGTCCATCAGTCCGAGCAGGAGCGCGGGGCCGGACACGGCAGGACCGTCGACGATCGCGAATGTCGGGACGACGCCCGAGCACTTGGTCATCTCGACTGCGACGCGACCCCATGCATGCGAGGCCTGGATGCCCTCGTGGATATCGGCGCCGGAGCTGCTGACCACTGCCACCAAGGGGATCCGCTCCGCGAGCGCGGTGCGGGCGGCGACCTCCCAGGTCATCGACTGCGCCATCGTCAGGGGCTGGCCGGCGTGCGTCGAGTGGAACTCGACCCAGGAGACGCGGCGCCCGCCCAAGGTCCGCACCCGCGCCGAGATCGCGGCCGGTACGCCGGCTCGCAGATCGACTTCGTCGAGCGCCACGCCAGGACTGTAGACGCCCGCCCGGAATGTGGACGGAGCTCAGACGGAGCGCTGGAGCGGCAGCAGCTCGCTACCGAGGTGCACGCCGGGCTGCTCGTCCGAGTGGGTGCGCACCACGTCGACGAGGACCCGTGCGACGGCGGCGGTGGCCGCGCTCGGACCGGGACGTCGGCGACGCACCCACGCGACGACTCGCCGCGGGAGCTCGGGCACCATGATGCGGCGGAAGTCACCCTCCGTCTGCTTCGGCGCCGCTGTGGCCGGCACGATCGCCGCGCCGTAGCCGTCGAAGGCGAGTGATGCCAGCAGGCGCACGCCGTCGATCTCGGCTTGGGCGCGCAGCGTGACGTCGACGCTGGCCGCTGCTCGGTCGAGCACGCGGCGCAGCGCCGCGCCTTTGGGTGGCAGCAGCAGGGGGACGTCGTCGAGCTCGCGTAGCGACATCGTCTGGCGCTCGGCCAGGGGATGGGCGCTGTGGACCAGCAGCAACAGGTCCTCGGCGAACAACGGCTCGACCTCGAGCTCGGGATCGTCGATCGGGAGATGGATGATCGCCGCGTTGAGCTGCCCGGACAGCACGCCCGGGACGATCGTCGTGGTGCTGCCCTCGCTGACGATCGGGTGCACCCGCGGGTGGCGAGCGGCGACTGCGCTCAGCAGTTGTGGCATCAGCCACCGGGCAGTGGTGCCGATCACGCCGATGCGGGCGTCGCCGGAGACGTCGTTGTCGAGCGAGGCGATGTCGGCGGCGATGTCGTCGATCTCGTGCAGGATCCGGCGCGCCCGCTCGACGACCCGCGCGCCCTCCTCGGTCAGGCCGCCGTTGGCACGGTCGATGAGCGTGACGCCGAGCTCGCGCTCGAGCTTGGCGATGTGGCCCGACACGTTCGATTGCACGGTGTAGAGGGCCCTTGCAGCCGAGGAGAACGTCCCGTGATCAGCGACGGCGACGATGGCGGCGAGCTGACGAACGTCCACGTCGCCGGATCATAACCTGGCCATCGGAAAAACAGATGCTTTGTATCGTTGAGTTCTACTTGCCAGATGCATTTGGTCACGTGCATACTTTCACAAACAAGGACGACGCGAGAAGACCCCCCATCTTCCGCTCGGCAGGGATGCCCACCAATCGGTCCCCCACCGATGGGTTTCCCAGGTTGAGACGCCCCGATCCCCCATCGGGGCGTTTCCCGTTTTTCGTGCGACCTAGGCTGCGGCGATGACGGGTGCGGCGTTCTTCGATCTCGACCGCACCCTGCTGCGGGGCGCGAGCGGCGAGGTCTTCAGCGAGGCGATGCGCGCGGCCGGTCTCGTCAGCCGCACCATCCCGGGTGAGCGCTTCCTCTTCTCCTTGTTCAACACCGTTGGCGAGACGCTGCCGTCGATGGCCCTGGCCCGTCAGGCGGTCGGTTTCGCCCGCGGCAGATCGCGAGCTTCGGTGCTGGCCGCCGCTGAGGATGCTGCCGACCGGCTGGTGGCGATGGTCCAGCCGTTCGCCCACTCGGTCTTCGACGAGCACCGCGCCGAGCGCCGCCCGCTGGTGCTCGCCACCACGACGCCCTTCGACCTCGTCAAGCCGTTCGCCGACCGGCTCGGTCTCGACGCCGTGATCGCGACGCGATACGGGGTCGCCGCCGACGGCGACACATACGACGGCACGCTCGACGGGCCCTTCGTCTGGTCGGCCGGCAAGCTCGAGGCGGTGCGTACCTGGGCCCGGGAGCACGGCGTCGATCTGCGTCAGAGCTGGTTCTACTCCGACAGCATCTACGACACGCCGCTGCTGTCGGCGGTCGGCCACCCTGTCGTCGTCAACCCCGACCCGCGCTTGGTCTTCATGGCCGCCGCCCGGCGTTGGCCGACGCTCGATCTCGACGTGTCCCGCGGTGTGAGAAAGGTGCCGCTGGTCGGGCTCGAATTGCAGCGCGTGGCGATGGCCTTCAGCCGGCCCTCGCTCGTGCCGTACGCGCACATCGAGATCGACGGCGTCGAGCACATCCCCAGCGAGGGGCCGGTCATCCTGGCCGGCAACCACCGCTCGTACTTCGATCCGGCGGTGATGGCGATGGTGGTCGCCAGGTGCGGCCGTACGGTGCGTTTCCTGGGCAAGAAGGAGGTGTTCGACGACCACCGCGCCGAGGGACGCCCGCTGGTGCTCGCCACCACGACGCCCTTCGACCTCGTCAAGCCGTTCGCCGATCGGCTCGGTCTCGACGACGTGATCGCGACGCGTTACGGGGTCGCGGCCGACGGCGATACATACGATGGCACGCTCGACGGTCCTTTCGTCTGGTCGGCCGGCAAGCTCGAGGCGGTGCG
>DASQTR010000202.1:0-2151 GCA_035641795.1 Ilumatobacter sp. | reverse complement strand
CACATCGCCTGTCGCCTCGGTCCAGTTCTTTGTCCGCGGCGCATTGCTCGGCACGGACACGACTGCGCCGTGGACGCTCAACTGGGACACGACCACCGGCCCCGACGGCGCGGCGACGATCCAGGTCGTCGTCGAGGACATGGCCGGCAATACGACTTCCTCGGCGATCCGGAACGTGTCGGTCGACAACGTCTCGCCGACGCCGACGCTCACCGATCCTGGTCAGTACCTGAGCGGGACCGTCTCGCTGTCGGCGAGCTCCGACGGCGACACGGTGCAGGTCGACTTCGAGCGCCGCCCGGCGGGTGGCGGCTCATGGGTCACGATCGCCAGCGACACGACTCTCCCGTGGGGCACGAGCCTCGACACGACCGCTCTGGCAGACGGCCTCTACGACTTCCGTGCCGTCGCCACCGACCAGACGGGCAACACCGGCGCCAGCCCGATCCGCGCGAGCATCCGAGTCGACAACACGAACCCGGCGGGCTCGATCACGACGCCGGCGAACGGTGCGACCGTCGGCGGCTCCAGCGTCGCGCTCGGCGGCTCCTACTCGGACGGCGCCTCCGGCGTCGGTTCGGTGAGCTACGAGCTGCGGCCAACAGGCGGCGGCTCGTGGTCGACGATCGCTACCTCGACTAGCGCGCCGTTCAGCGCGACGTGGGACGCCACGACGGTTTCGACCGGCAGCTACGACCTTCGTCCGGTGATCACCGACCGCGCGGGCAACACCTTCACGGGCGCGACCATCACCGTGACGGTCGACACGACCGCACCGACCGTCGTCCTCACCAATCCGGGCTCGACGATCTCCGGCACGGTGACCCTGAACGCGACCGTGAGCGGCAGCGGAGCGACGCAGGTCGCTTTCGCAGCCAGCCCGGCGGGCGCCGCGTCGTGGACGTCGATTGGCACGGACCCGAGTGCGCCGTGGAGCTTTGCGTTCGACACGCTGAGCCGAACCGACGGCCTCTACGACCTGCGCACGACGGTTTCCGACGGGCTCGGCAACACGTCATCCGACGTCGTCACGGGGATCCGTCTCGACAACACCGCGCCGCGGGTCATCTCGTCGACTCCCGCCGAGGGCTCGACCGTCACGTCGACGAGCTCGATCATCCTGGGGACGAGTGAGTCCGCCACTCCGGTCGGTGTCACGCTCGACGGTCAGCCGACGGTTGCGCCGGTCATCAGCGGGACGAGCATCACCTACAACACAGGCCCGCTGGGTGTCGGCCCGCACACGCTCGCCGGCGAGCTCCAGGATTCCTCCGGCAAGAAGGCGCCGTTCCGCGTGCACTTCACGGTCTGGGCCGCGTCCGGCTCCATCGCCCCGTACGTCGAGAAGAACACGAGTTCCTCGTCCTCGACGACGGTTGACTCCGCCAACGGGCTCGCCGCGGCCACGATGCCGGGCGGTGCCTGGTCGAGCTCCGGCGCCGACTGGATCGTCATGCGGGTGACTCCCACGGCGGCGCCGAGTGGCCTCACGAACGGCTTCGCGCCGGGACCGGAGGCGCTGGACGTCACCGCGTGGTGGGCGCTCGCCGGAACGCAGGTGCACCAGTTCAGTCAGCCCGTCAACATTCTGATGCGCTCGACCGCCAAGGGTCTCGTGCCCGCGACGTTCGAGGCGGGCAACTGGCGCGTGATCGCGCGCGTCCCGACCCCGGGAACGCTGCCGGCCGGCTGGGAGGACGGCTTCTACGTCGACGGCGCCGGCTTCCACATCCTGACCAAGCACCTGTCGCTGTTCGCCCTACTGCACGACGTCGCGGCCCCGCAGCCTCCGCAGAACGTGCGCGGCTTCCTCGGCCCGGGCGGCCTCACCATCCGCTGGACGGAGGGCGCTGACAACAGCGGCACCTACGACTTCGTCACGGTCTACTCAGACGCGACCGACATCGGACACTTCGGCGTGGACTACACAGCGGCCACGATTGGCCCCTGGTCGCCGGGCGGCCCGCGTGTGTTCCGCCTCAAGGAGACGGACCTCGCCGGCAACGAGAGCGCGCTGACGCGCCCGCTCCTCCCCGTCCCGTCCCTCGTCGGCAAGACGCCGGATGAGGCGGCCGCGGCGCTGACGGCGCGCGGCTTCACGGTCGGCACACTGACGCCGGGCGGTACCGGCGCGGCGGGAACGGTCACCAG
>DASQTR010000201.1:0-11728 GCA_035641795.1 Ilumatobacter sp. | reverse complement strand
CGCCACGCCCAGCCGCGTGAGGCTGCGGCGCGTGTCGCGGGCCACCGGATGGCGGCTGGCGTCGAGGCGCAGCGACACGAGGCGGAACGCGGCGGCCGTAACAGAGCGAACCGCGTCCGGGTCGTCTGGCAGCCCGGCCAGCCCGAGCTTGCGGCACTCTTCGATGAGATGGCGGTGTGTGGCCGACGTGCGCGTGACGTTGGCGCGCACGGCGTCCATCGACCAGCGTTCGGCATAGTGCTGATTGCCGCCGTGCACGCGGTACGACCCACCCGGTTGCTCGAGCACCGCCACTCGCCCATGCGCAGCGGTGAGGTTGGACAGGTAGTAGTCAGCGCAGATCCGATAGTCGGCGGTCGGCATCGGCATGATCCGCGCCAACACGTCGGCGCGGAAGGCGTTGCCCGTCGTTGGCATCCAAACCAGGTCGTCTGGGTGGCGCGTCAGCCTTTCTCTCACGTCGCCGGTCGCGAGCCGAACGCCCGGACCCGGCAGCGTGCCCGGGCACTGGTTGCCCTCGGCGTCGATGAGGTGCAACGGGTACTGCACCTTGACCACGTCCGAATCCTCGTCGAAAGCCGACAGCACACGCTCCCCGATGTCGGGCTCCAGCACGTCGTCGGCATCGAGGAAGATCACGACATCGCCCGACGCCGCCGCCCATCCGGCGTTGAACGCCGCGGCCTGGCCGCCGTTCGGCTGGGCGACGAGTTGAACCCGCCGTCGATAGGGCGCCAGCACGGCCAGCGACTCGTCGGTCGAGCCGTCGTCGACGACGATGACCTCGGCGGGCGCACCGGTTTGTGCCAACGCGCTGTCGACCGCCTCGCTCACGAACTGGGCGTAGTCGTGGTTGGTCACAACGATCGAGAGGCGGCGGTGGGAGCTCACGCGGCACCGACCTGCGTGCGACCGAGCACTGTCTCGTAGATCTCCTCGATCGACGGCACCACCGCATCGGCGGTGTAGTGCTCGGCTTCGAGGCGGGCGGCCTTGCCCAGCCGGAGGGCGAGGGCGTCGTCACGGTCGATCAGCCGCATCGACGCCGCCAGCTCGGCCACCGAGTTCGGCGCGACGAGTAGACCCGTCCGGCCGTGGTCGACGATCTCGGCGAGGCCGCCGGTGGCCGACGCGATCACCGGGATGCCGCCCGCCATCGCTTCGATCGCGACGAGTCCGAACGGCTCCGCCCAGACGGACGGAACGATCGCCGCCCGGGCACGTCGGTAGGCGGCACGCACGGCGTGGTTGGGCCAGTTCTCGAACAGGTGGGTGCCGGGCGGCAGCGTCGCCGGCGACTCTGGCCAGCGCTTGCCGATCACCACCAGCGGTCGCGGCGTGGCGGTCTCGACGTATGCGGCGAGCAGGATGTCGAACCCCTTCGCCGGGCGCAGGTCGCCCACGTACAGGAAGAAGGACTCGTTCGGAAGCTGTCCGAGCCAGGCTGATGAGTCCGGCGACGACGACTCGGGCGGCAGGAAGTTCGGCACCACGCGGTGATTGGGCGCGGTATCGATGGCATTGCCGGCCGCGGTGGCGAGGCTCACCGAGACGAACGCCGACGCGGCGTTCGTCTCCATGCGGCTGCCCGCCGACGCGCCGGCCACGGTGAGGGCTCCTTTCAGGCGGCCGTAGTGACGGGACGCGCACGGCAGGCAGCGACCGATCGACGGACCAGGGCACGGCCGACCGTCCCGTAGCAGGTTCTTCTTGGGGCAGGACAGGGTGTAGTAGTGCAGCGTCGACACGAGCGGTGGCGACCCGGCCGGCAGCGGCAGCAGCGAGCGCGCCAGCCAGTCGTGGCCGTGGATGACGTCAGGCTCGAGTTCTGTGACGAGGCGGCGAAGCGCCCGTCGGGCTGCGGGATCGGGGATCGGCGGCGCCCAGGGCCGGCTCTGCCGGTGGAGCCACGGAATGCGTTGGGTCGTGGTGCCGACGCGGACCACGTCGACCAATCCATCGGACTCCTGCTCCGGCAGACCGTTCGTGCGCATGGTGGCGACCGTGACGTCGTGACCGCGATCGCTCAGCGCGTGAGCCAGCGTCCGCACATGCTGTTCGACGCCACCGAGATGGGGCCAATAGAAGTCGGTGACCATCAGGACGCGCATGCCACCTCCGCCAAGGGCGCATCGGTGCGCGCGGCACGTCGACGCAATTCACTCACGTGTGCCTCAATACCCCCGATGTACGTTGAGAAACGCGCGTCGACGATCAAGACGCGAAGGGGTCGAGCATCGCTTCGGTTCAGCATGTTGCCTCGTGGCCGGTTGTGGTCCGTCAGGTGGTCGTTCGGGGGTAGCTACCCGAAGGGGTGGCTCACTCAGACGTGACGTTTCGCACGCCGATTTGAACGTTTCGGCTTGCATCCAATCGAGGTGTCACTCACTGGTTCGGCGGGTACCAGGACGCCGATGCACACGCGACGGACCGGGGGATGATGGCGGAGCTACCGCTTTATGTGGTCGGAGGCCGCCAGCGCCAGAACCGCGGGCTCGGTGAACTGGGCCACGGTTGGTACGGCTACGGGCTCGGCGTCATCCTTCGCATCGACCCCGACGGCGGCGTTTCGACCGAGATGGAGTTCACGTCACGTCCCGGCGCATGCGCAGAGGGCGATCCGATTCTGTTCAAGTGCGCGTCTCGGTGCGGCGACCGGCTGTATTGCTGCACCCAAACCGAGGTCGTCGTGTTTTCGCTGCCCGACTTCCAGCAGCTGGCCTACGTCTCGCTGCCGCAGTTCAACGACGTGCACCACGTGTTGCCGACCGCTCACGGCACGATCCTCGCCGCAGTGTCGGGCCTCGAGATGGTCGTCGAGATCGATGAGGCCGGCAACGTACTGGGCGAGTGGAACGTGCTCGACGGAGATGCGTGGGACGGCTTCGATCGCGGGCTCGATTACCGCCAAGGGATCAACACCAAGCCGCATCGCGCCCATCCGAACCACCTGTTCCAGCTGGGCGGGAGGCCTTGGGTGACCCGCTTCGAGTGCAAGGACGCGGTTGCCGTAGGCAATCCGGCTGACCGGATCGAAGTGGGTCACGAACGCGTCCACGACGGCGTCGTCCGCCACGACGGCGTGTACTTCACCACCGTCGACGGCTTCGTGGTGCGCTGCGACCCGAGTGTTGGGCGTGCCGTCGAGACCCAAGCGCTGGCGCCGTCGCGCGGCACGGACGAGGTGCTCGGCTGGTGTCGAGGTCTGTACTTCGAGGACGACGCCCACTGCTGGGTTGGATTTTCCCGTGTGCGCCCGACGCGCCTGCGTGAGACGGTGGCCTGGATCCGCAACCGCGGCACGTCGCAGGCTCCGACCCGGGTCGCACGCTACGCCACGGACGGGTGGACGTTGCTCCACGAGATCGACCTCGAGCCGTACGGGATGCACGCCGTGTTCTCGATCGTTCCGGCGGACCGCGCCACTGGACGAGGACCGGAATTGTGAGAATTCAGCGCCGATTTACGCGAACGCGTCTAGCGGCCGCCACTCCGGGGAACATTCCTTGAACTCCCCGCGAATAGACCACACCGGCTGCGTGAACCAGCAGTCCCTGACAACGAGGACCGAAATGACCGCTGATACCTTCGAGTCGCCCCCTCGCCCGCTCGCGGCGACTCGCTTCCACGGCCGCCAACCGGCGGCGGCGTCCCCCCAGCCTGGACGGCTGTCCAGGTCGCGCCGACCGCGGAACCCGACGGTCTCCGTCGTCGTGCCCACGCTCAACGAGGCGCGCAACCTGCCGTACGCGCTGTGCAGATTGCCCGAATGCGTGACCGAGGTCATCGTCGTCGACGGCCGGTCCGTCGACGACACGATCGAAGTGGCCCAACACCTCCGCGCCGACGTCCGTGTGGTTCGCGAGGAGCGCAAGGGCAAGGGCGCTGCGCTGCAATGCGGTTTCGCCGCCGCACGCGGCGACATCATCGTCATGCTCGATGCCGACGGCTCCGCCGACGCCGCCGAGATCCAGCGCTTCGTCGATGTGCTGGTCGCCGGCGCCGACTTCGCAAAGGGGTCGCGCTTCCTCCCTGGCGGTGGCAGCGAGGACCTCACGGTGATCCGGCAACTCGGTAACCGCTGTCTCACCGGGGTCGTCAACCTGGTCTGCCAGACGCGCTACACCGATCTCTGCTACGGGTACAACGCGTTCTGGCGCGACTGCCTCCAGTTCATCGATATCGAGGTAGACGGATTCGAGATCGAGACCCGGCTCAACATGGTCATTGCCTGTTCCGGACTGGCGGTCGTGGAGGTTCCCAGCCGGGAGTTCTGCCGCGTCCACGGGCACAGCAACCTGCATGCCGTCCGCGACGGCCTCCGCGTGTTGGGCGCGATCGTGGGCACCGCGCTCGAGAACCGGGCGGGCAGGCCGTCGGTGCGATCTGACGAGGCCCGCCCGCTCCGTCGCGTCGCATGAGGACCGCGTTCGTCGTTCCCGGGCCTGCGCCGATCTGGATCCACGACCAGATCCGGTACGAAGCAAACCGGTTGACCGACGACGGACGGGTGTTGATCGCCTTCACGCACCGGTCGGACTGTGGCGTGCGCCTTCCCGGTCAAGTCGGCGACAGCACGTTGTTCGGCATCGCCCCCAACGGCTATCCGCTGTGGACGGGCAGGGCGACTGCGGCGTTGGGTCTGCGTCGGCGGCACGACAGCGTTGTCATCATGATGTTCGACCGAGCGGTGATGGTGCTGGCGATCACGGCAGCTCTCATGGCGAAGATTCGACGCGAGCGCGTGGTCGTGCACGACCTGCGCACCAACCGCCGCGAGGGCTCACTGTTGCGCCGGTTCGCCAGTGCGCTGCTGATGCGAATCGCCGACGGCCGGGTGTCGTCGCCGCCGGGGGAGGGTACGACCGCAACTATGGTGTTCGGTGTCTGCGACGAGGATCCGGAGTTGGCGGACCTGATGATCTCGGTAGCGTCCGCGGTGCCGGCGCAGGCCGCCGCTCGCTGGCGGTTCGTCATCCAGTCCGGCGACCCCGGAATCGCGGCCGCCGTTCGGCAGTCGCCGCGTCCCGAGATCGTCTCAGTGGTGCCAGGCCCCATCGCCGACGACCTGCTCTTGACGAGCGACGTGCTCGTGCTACGACACGGTCGCCACGACGAGATCGCCAGCGCCGCCTCCTACCGGGGCGTGGTCGCTGTGATCGTCGGCCACCCGGTCGCCAGCCGAGTGCCACAGCGCTTCGATGGTGTCCGCTTGGCGTCGAGCGACGCCTCGTCCGTGCTGGTTGCGATCGAGTCGGCGCGCGGGACGCGAGACGAGCCGTTGCGGTCGGCGCCGGAGGTCCGCTCCAACGGCGACCGCGTCGTGAACGTCGTGCGTTCAGCGGTGCTGGTGTGATACGCCTAGCCACGGTGATCTGCGCCTACACCGAAGATAGGTGGAGTCTGCTCGAGCGGGCCGTCGAGTCGGTCGAACGGCAGGGCACAGAATCCCGGTTGGTGATGGTGGTCGACCACAACGATGCGCTCTACGCCCGGGCGCGCACACGCTGGCCCGCCCATCGAGTCGTCGTCAATCGATTCCGCCAGGGCCTGTCGGGCGCCCGCAATTCGGGTATCGCAGCCGTGCCGGACGCCGACATCGTCGCGTTTCTGGACGACGACGCGGAGGCACAACCCGATTGGCTCCGCACCTTGGCTGCGCCGTTCGACGACCCCACGGTCGGGCTGGTCGGCGGCCGGGTCGAGCCGGAGTGGGCCGACTCGCCGCCGAACTGGTTCCCGCACGAGTTCTTGTGGGTCGTCGGATGCAGCTACGTCGGCTTGCCGGAGGTCGCCGGCGACGTGCGCAACCCGATTGGGGCCAGCATGGCCGTGCGACGGTCCGTGTTCGACCAGGTCGGCATGTTCGCAGACGGCATCGGCCGCATCGGTGGTGTTCCGCTCGGGTGCGAGGAGACCGAGCTCGCGATCCGGGCCGGTCGGCTCGGGTATCGCGTACGGTACGAGCCGGCGTCGCGCGTCCGGCATCACGTCCCGGCGACGCGCGCAACCCCCCGATACTTTCTTCGTCGCTGCTACGCCGAGGGTGTCTCGAAGGCGCTCGTGTCGCGTTCGGTCGGCCGCGACGCGGCACTCCAGTCGGAGCGAACGTACGTGACCCGCACGCTACCGCTGGGAGTGCTGGGCGGGTTCACCGCAGGGCACACCGGATCGCTCCGGCGGGCGGCGATGATCGTCGCTGGCTGCACGTCCGCGTGCGCCGGCTACGTGATTGGCAGTGCCCGCGGCGGTCGCCATGATGGGGGTGGCGCGCTGCGGGAGCTTCCAACGGAGGCGCTGGTGTGATCCCGACGATCGCGCCCCCGCGCTCCGTCACGCAGCCCACGCCCTTCTTGACGCGTGTGGTCGACCTCGTCGGCCTCGCCATGACGTTGCTCGTGCTGGCGGCGCTGCTGGTGCCGGGCGAGGGAAACCTGCCGGGTCGGCCGGGGATGGCGCTGCTCGTTGTCACCTTCGTGCCGGGCTGGGCGGCACTCCGCGTCGTCCGCGCACCGATGACCCCGCTCTCCGTGCTGGGTGCGTTCGCGCTGAGCGTGTCGCTGGCCATGTTGGCCTCGTTGATCACCGTCGCCTGGCTGAGCTGGCAGTGGCAGGTGCTGGCGATCGTCTGGATGCTGGCGACCGCGTCCGCGCTCGGCGTCGCGATCCTGCGGCCACCGGACGAGGAGCTCACCGACGTCGAGGCACTCGAGGGTGGATGGGCGGTCGCTCGACCGTACTGGCGGGACGAAGCGGACGCCGTGGACATCGACCCGGCCAACGACCCGCTGCTGTGGTTGTTGACGATCGCAGGAGCGCTCATCACGGGGGCTTCGCTGGCGGCCGCGGATCCGGGCGACATAGACGGGTACGGGTTGCTGTCCGCGTTGCCGCAGTGGTACTTCGTCGGGCTCGCGATGCTCCTCCTGGCCCTCTTCGGTCAGCTGCGGACCGGCGGGCACAGGGGTCACGTGGCGGCCGTGGTCAACCTCGGTTTGCTGATCGTGGCGCTGCACGGCGCTCCCGGGTTCGTCGAGTCAGCGCCCCGTTTTCCCGTCGCTTGGCTCCACGCCGGCTTCGCCGATCACATCGCCTACGAGGGCGAGCTGTATCCGCAGCTCGACGCCCGGTTCAGCTGGGCCGGCTTCTTCTCAGGTGTCGCATTCGTGGAACGCGTCGCCGACACAGACGACGTCTTCTGGCTGCTGCGGTTCGCGCCAGTGGTGGTGAATGCCGTCGCTGCACTGGCGGTGTTCGCGCTCGCTCGCGCGGTGGGCACTTCGACCGGCCGCTCGATCGCGGCGGCGACGATCTTCGTTTTTGCGAACTGGATCGGGCAGGACTACTTCGCGCCGCAGGCGGTGGGATTCGTCTTGGTCACGACGGTGCTCGCGACGGTGCTGACGTACTTCGGCGATGCGCCGGACGGTAATGGCCGCGTCGCGCGTTGGGTGGGAGTGCCGCAACAGGCACCGCTCGCTCTGACCAAACGGTCCGGGACGCTTCTCTACGCGGCGTGTCTCTTCGTGTGCACCGCTGTGGTCGCGTCTCACCAGCTGTCGCCGCCGATGCTGGTGGCGATGCTGGCCGCGCTCGCACTGCTCGGCCGCATCAGGACCAAGATGCTCGGCGCGATCGTGGGGCTCGGCTTCGTCCTGTGGCTCTCACACGCCGCCGAGACGTACTGGGTCGGCCACCTCAACGATCTCCTGAACCAGTTCGGTGACGTCGGCTCCGTGATCAACTCCAACGTGTCGGAGCGCGCTCGGCCCGGATCGCCGGCTCGTGAGCTCGTTGTCCGATGCCGGCTGCTGCTCGTGTTCACCATCTGGCTGGCGGGCGTCTGTGCGATCGTCGAACAGCGCCGCCGCCGCGCCCTCGACCCCGCGCTGGCGGCGATGTTCTTCTCACCGTTCGTGGTGCTTGGCATGCAGTCCTACGGCGGCGAGGTGCTGATGCGAGTCGCCCTGTTCACGCTGCCGGCCGCCTCCATCCTCATCGCACGCGTGCAGATGCCCGTGCGCCTGGCATCGCGTGCCCGGCTACCGGCCGCCCTGGCGGTCATTCCGGTCATTGCGTTGTCGATCGTGGCGCCGCTCTTCGTCCTCGCCCGCTTCGGCAACGAGTCGTACGAGCAGGTGACACCGAACGACCGCGCCGTGGTGGACGACATGTATGACCTCGTTCCCGACGGTTCTCGGGTCTACGTGGTCAACCGGTCGACCCTGATGTACGCCGACCGCCTCCGAGAGGTGCAGTTCCGTGACCTCTCCTCCGATCCCGTAACGGCCGACCAGATGCTCGCCGACGCGGAACGCGATGGCGATGTGTTCGTGCTCGTCACGGAAGGGCAGGAGGGTTACCGCCACGAGGTGCAGGGAGCGGAGCCTGGATGGCTCGCAAGTTTTGCGAGTCAGCTGATGGCCACGGGTTCGTATCGAGTGGTGTCGCAGCGCGGGCCGAGCGTGCTGCTCGAGCGCACGGGAGGGGCAGGATGAGAGGCACCTTCGACACCATCACGGACTGGACCGTGATCCCCCTCTTCCTCGTCGCCATCGCGATGTTGGCGCGGGCCGACCTGATCGCGGTGCGCACGCCGGAGGAGGACGGTGGTACCGCGTATCAGCTGGCACGGCAGGCGGGCGCGGTCGTGGCTGCAATGGCGTTCCTGCTGACCCTCGTCCGATTCGCCGTGCTGGCGACCGGGTGACCGCCCGGCAAGCGCGCTCAACGCCGCCTGCGCTCGGGAGATCACGTCGCGGGGAAACGATGTGGGGAACTACGGGCGAACACTGTTCGCTTGCACCCGAGACTGAGATTACGGCACGTAGCCCCAGGCGGCGACGTAGTCGATCATGAGGTTGATCTGCGCGCCGGCGGCCGGTGCGGTCTTGATTGAGGTCTCGGTCTGCAACACCCAGTGCATCGGTGTGCTTGGGATGCGCTCGGTGGTGCGCCCGACCTCGGACCCGTCGAGCAAGAACCGAACGAGTCCCGGCGACCACTCGATCGTGTAGGTGTGCCACTGGCGGATGTCGATCGGCGCCTTGAACCAGTCCTGATCGGAGCCCACCGTGGCGTTCATGTGATGCACGAAACCCCAGACATGGCTGTCGTTGAGGTCCATCTCCGGCCAGTTGATCTCACCGTTGCCGCCACCACCTACGGCACCTGTGATGTTGGTGCCCGAATCGGGCCACAGCATCCACGCGACCTTGTAGCCGGGCGTCAGTCGATCAGCACGGAAACGCACTTCGTACCGGCCGTAGCGCTGGCCGAACGAGGATGAACCCGGCACCTTCGGGGTCAGCGCGGCGACGAGCGGCGTGCCGTTCTCGAAGTGGACGTGCTTGGTGAGCACGCCGCCGTCAACGGACACCACCTTTTGCGGCCAGTACGTGCCGCGCCTCGACGTGTCCTTCGAAGGATAGGAGTAGGCGCCCCACTTCGAACTGACGGCCGAGGGAAAGCTGCCGAGCGGCACGTCGACATCGAAGTCGTCCACGAACAGCTGCCGCCATCCCGGCAGGTCAGCGTGAGGGGCGCGAGAGCCTTCGAGTGCGGTTTCCGTCGCCGTCATGCGCCCGATGCGCCTTGCCACGAAGCGCGACTCGGCAGCAGTGCCGCTGCTTCCGATGGCGTCGGTCTGCACCACCGTGATGGCCGAGCCGATGGTCACCGCGGCGACTGCCGCGATGACCATCCGCTTCGTACGTCGGGCCGCCGAACTGGATCCGATATCAGTTCGCAACGACGAACCCCTGTGTGCCCGAGGTGCTCCAGTTGCCCTTCCCATCGCGGGCCTTGACGAAGATGCGGTGCTGACCGTTCGGCACGCTGCGGCTGTCCCACGCCGCGGCCCACGGCGCCCCGCCGTCGTGCTTGACCTCCACGCCATCGACGTACCACTTGACGGCCGTCACTCCGGCGGGATCACTGGCGTTGGCTGCCAGGTTCACCACCCCGGAGACGCTAGCCCCGGGGGCGATACCTGCCAGCGATACGCTCGGGCCGACTGTGTCCCCTGCAACCGGGGCAGAGATCGAGGTGTCGTATGCCCAGGCGGCGACCCAATCGATCTGTACGTTGCCACGCGTGCTGTCGGCGGTCGCATTTTTGATGGACGTCTCGGTCTGAAGCACCCAGTGCATCCGCGTGTTGGGGATTCGTTCCGTGGTGCGTCCGACCTCGGCCCCGTCGAGCAGGAACCGGACGAGACCAGGGGACCACTCGATGGTGTACGTGTGCCAACCCGTCAGGTTGACCGGGATGCGGAACCAGGCCTGATCCCCTCCGTAGGTGGCGTTCTGACGATGCATGAATGCCCAGATCTGGTCGCCCGGATACAGGTCGCCCTCTGGATAGTCGATCTCGCCGTTGCCGCCGCCGCCGACTGCCCCCGTCGTCACGGTGCCCGAATCGGGCCACAGCATCCACGCCACTTTGTAGCCGGGCAGCCGATCAGACCGCATGCGTACCTCGTAGCGGCCATACAGCTGGCCGTAACTGGAGCTTCCCGGAAGCTTGGGGGTCAGCGCCGCGATCTTGTGGACGCCGCCGGCCGTGTGGATGTCCTTCGTCAGCACGCCGTTGGAGATGTACACCACGTCCTGCGGCGAATAGACGCCCTTGCCCGACGTGTCCCTCCACGGCGAGGGGTACGCGTCCCATTTGCCACTGACCGCGCCGGGAAAGTTACCGCGTGCGACGTTGGTCGTGAAGTTGTCCACGAATATCTGGCGCCACCCGGCCAGGTTGCCCGCTGGCGCGTCGGTTCCCGATGGACCCGCATGAACCACTGCCCCTGGCGCCGAATCGACGGTCAGGGCAGTGGAGATCGCGACCGCGGCGAGCGCAGGGATCACGCGGCGCCTACGGCGGGTCTTGTGAGTCTTGGACATTGCGCTCCTTGGCAAAGCAGGGGAGTGCACCGGCGCGCGCGGCAACAGTCCGACGTGTCTCCTCGGTCTGCCGCCCCATGCGCCAATCCACCCCGATTGGCTTGTCGTTCGGCGCCCGCCCGGGCCGACACCCTAGGCGTATCGGCCAATGTGGCCAAGACTTTCGTGTCAATTTGATGACAAAATGCCGTCAGTTCCATTTCACGATGGGTTGGTGAGTCCCGTGTGAGAAGCGCTGCCAGCGGGTATCCGTTGGCGTGGCCGTTGACCGCGTACCGTTGCCGCGCGCGCCCGATGCCGCCCGCAGCATGCTGGCCAACGGGCTGCCGCTGATCGTCAACGTCCTCGCTGCGGGAGTCGGCGGCTTCGTGTTCTGGATCGTCACCGCCCGTTCGGTCGAACCGGCGGCCGTCGCCGAGGCGACCGCAATGGTGGCGTCGATGTTCGGGGTCGCCCAGCTCAGCCAGCAACACCTCATTGCCAATCTGCCGCCGCTGATCGCCGCGTCACCGCGTCCTCGACGCCTCGCCGGCAACGCGTATGTGATGGCTGCTGTCCTCACCGGTATCACAGCCTTGGGCTACGTGGTCTGCGGGCCGCGAGTCGCATCGGGCCTGGAGTTCCTTCGCGACACCGAGCTCGCCACGTTGTTCGTGGTCGGCTGCTTGGCGTGGTCGTGGTTCTCCTTGCAGGATGCGGTGTTGGCGGGCGTCCGCAAAGGTCACGTCGTCCTGGCCGAGAACACCGTATGGGGTGTGACGCGCCTGCTGATCGTGATCTGCCTTCCGGTGGTCGGCCTCGAGCTCGGCACGGCGTGGATCGTGGGA
>DASQTR010000200.1:0-7767 GCA_035641795.1 Ilumatobacter sp. | reverse complement strand
CGTCGGCGTCCGCAGGGGGATGGGCCCTCGCCTCTCTCGATGAGATCCCGGCGGCAACCGCCGGTGAGTCGGTCGACGTGGGGTTCACGATCCTCCAGCACGGGCAGACGCCGGCAATCCTCGCGTCGGGTGTCGGGATCGACCTCGTACTCGCCGACGGAACGACCGAGTTCTTCCCAGCCGCGGCCGAGGGTGTGCCCGGTCATTACGTCGCCACGGTCACGTTCCCGGCCGAGGCGGGCACCTACCAATGGATCGCCCACATGGACTGGTTCGGCACCTACGAACTGGGTTCGATCGACGTGGGCGCCGCCACTACTTCCGCTCCGGGTAGCGGTGCCGCGGGCGGCAGCTCGATCTGGTCCGACCTCCGTTGGCTCACACTCGCCGCGTCGATCCTGCTCGGTGGCGTGGCGATCGGCGATCTCGCCATCACGAGGCACCGCCGGCGGACAGCGCCGGCGTGAGCCCGATCGGCCGCGCCTGTGCGATCGGCGCCGTCGTGCTCGCCGTCGTCACGGCCGCGACATGGGATCGAGGTGAAGGCGAGGCGGTGGCGGACGTCACCACGGTCGTCCACGCAGGCGCCAACGAAGGCAGCCAACTGTTCCGTGCCAAGGGATGCGCGAGCTGCCACGACGGTCCGGATGGACACGCCGCCTTCGACGAGTTTCCCTCGCTGGCGGACGCGCCGAGTTGGGCCGCTGATCGGCGGAGCGGGATGAGCGCCGAGGAGTACATCGGCGAGTCGATACGCGAGCCGGGAGCGTTCATCTCGCCGGCGTGGGTCGGCGGTGGCCCTGTCACGGAGATGCCACAGCTCCGACTGACCGACGCCGAGATCGCGGCGATCGTCGACTACCTGCTCCAACCGGACGCCTGATACCGAGCGCGCGGCTCATTGGCGCTGCGCGAGAAGCGCGTCGAGCACGCCGCGTTGGTGTGGCGTCGAGAGCGCCAGCTGGGTCTGGCTCCGCATGACCGTCTCGATCTTGGCGATCTGCTGCAGCACCTCGTGGAGGTGATCGTTGGATCGGGCGACGATCCGGCAGAGCAGATCGCCCTGGCCCGTGATGGTGTGGATCTCGACGATCTCGTGGATATCGATCAGCGCCGCGATCGTCGCGTCGTGCGAGCCCTGGGCGATCTCGAGCACGGTGAAAGCGAGCACCGAGAGTCCGGCGCGCACGACGTCGATGTCCGGCCCGTAACCCGTAACCACCCCTTCTCGCTCCAGCCGCTCGAGGCGCGAATACACAGTCCCGCGCGCGATCCCGGCCTTCGCTGCCAGCTCGGACACGGCGGCGTGCGGGGTGCGCCTCATGGCGTCGAGCAGTCGTAGATCGACAGCATCGAGGGCCCTGGACACGACGTCCAGCTTGGTCGACGCGGACACCGCGATCAACGACACTTCGGCCGGAAAATCCGGCGGCGATGAGCAATCTGCTCAATGTTGTTGCGAGTGGTTCGACATTCCGTTGGACTGGGTAGCCGGAAGCCGTACACCGGCTCGCCGTTCACCGCCCGCCGTACACCGCCCGCCGTACACCCGCAAGGAGTGCCGCCGATGTCGCATCTCAAGAAGGTCGACCACATCACCTACGCCGTCGAAACCGGCTCGATCGAGAAGTGGGCGTGGTTCCACATCGAAGTCGAGGGCGGGACGCTGATCAACCGCATCGACGACGTGCGCCCAAACGATCCTGACTCGAGCATGAAGATCTGGTGCATCGACTTCGGCGACTTCGGCGTTGCGCTGATCGAGGGCATCGACCGTGCCAAGAAGTCACAGGTGACCAAGTTCGTCGAGGTCCACGGCGACCACGCCTGCCAGCACGTCGCCTTCGACACCTTCGACCTCGACAAGTTCCTGGCCCACATGAAGTCGCTGGGTGGCAACCCGCGCGGTGAGGTGCTGGTACGGGACGACGGTTTCGGAACGCTCAAGCAGGTGTTCGCTCGCGGCTACGCCGAGGGGGACCCGGCGGAGAACAGCTTCCCCGAGTACTGCCAGCGGCCGCGGGTCGGCGACAGCGCCGAGGAGGTCGCGATCACGTTCGCCAAGGAGACCGGCAAGGGCTTCTACGACCAGATCGAGGACGCCGTCGAGGCCCACGACGAGGCACCGTTCTTCGACTTCCGCCGCATGCCCGCGGAGTGGACCGTTCCGGAGCCGACCCCGAAGGGTCACTGACGCGCCAACGCCTGGTGTCAGACACGTCGTGTTCGGCATCCTGACGGGCACAACTTCGAGAACACGGAACACGACGTGTCAGACACCGGATCGTTTCAGGGCGGGGAGCCGGCGTGCTGGCTCGACCTTGTCGACGAGGAGGGACGGATCACGACGCGCAGCGACGCCGTCGGCGACTCTCGTAACGTCAGTCCCGTGCAGTGGCTGTACGTGTCGTTCGACGTGCCCAAGGAAGCCGCCGATGCCTCGGAGACCTTCTGGACGGCGGTGCTGGGGTGGGAGCTCGGCGAGGCGTGGGAGGGGCATCCCGAGTTCCGCACACTGCGCCCGCCGAGCGGCGACATGTACGCCCACGTGCAGCGCGTCGATGCCCCGCTCGCGGTTCACTTCGATCTCGGCGTCGACGATGTCCCCGCGGCCGCAGCCCGGCTGGTCGCACTGGGCGCGGCGCAGGTGGCCGACTTCGACATCTGGCGGGTGATGCGATCGCCCGGCGGCCTGCCCTTCTGCGTCGTCCCCGGGGGCGGCGAATCCGTACCGCCACCCGCTGTCTGGCCGGACGGCCACCGGAGCCGGCTGGTGCAACTGTGCATCGATTCGCCCGCCGAACTGCACGACGACGAGATCTCGTTCTGGAGGATCGCAACTGGCTGGCGGTATGCGCCGTCCTCCGGCGATGAGTACGGCGGCAAGCTGTACCCGCCCCACCCCGGCCCCGTGCAGTTGTTGTTCCAACGCCTCGGCGACGACGATCCCGGGACTTCATCGCGCGTGCACATCGACCTCGGGACGGACGATCTGGTCGCCGAGGTCAGCCGCGTCGAGGCGCTCGGTGCGCAGCGGCGCTACGAGGGCGACGGTTGGGTGCAGCTGGCAGATCCGAACGGCATGCCGTTCTGCGTCACCAGCAATTCACCAGATTAACCGCTCGGTGTCAGACACCACGACGTGGTGTCAGACACCCAGTGCCTTGTCGAAGGCGGCCAGCGCGCGCTCGACCTCTTCCGAGGTCGTCTGCCAGCTCGTCACCAACCGGATCGTGCCACCACCCATGCGATAGAAGAGCAGGCCCGCCGCCTCCAGTCGATCGGCCACCGCGTCGTCGACGTACGCGAACAGCATGTTGACGTCGGGTCGGTTGGCGAACTCGATGCGGAGCTTGGCAAGGCCTGTCGCGAGCTCGGCCATGCGCGCGTTGGAGTGTGCTGCGGTCCGTAGCCACAACCGGTCGGTGAGGTACGCGATCAACTGCGCGGACTGGAACCGCATCTTCGACGTGACGTGCCCGGCGCGCTTGGTGCGGTACACGAGCTCGTCGGCAGCCCGCTCGTCGAACGCCACGATCGCCTCCGCCGACAAGGCGCCGTTCTTCGTGGCACCCAGCGACAGCACGTCGACACCCGAACGCCACGTCAGATCCGCAGGCGAGCAGTCGAGGCAGACGAGCGCGTTGGCGACACGCGCGCCGTCGATGTGGACGCGCAGCCCGCGTGTCTTGGCGACGGCGACGACGCCGGCGATGTCGTCGAGTGAGTAGACCGTGCCCATGTCGGTCGGCTGGGTGAACGACAGCACCGCCGGTTGCGAGTGGTGCGGATCGCCCCAACGGATGCCGTCGAGGGCACCTTGCAGCGCGTCGGGTGTGATCCGGAAGTCCGGTCCGGAGATGCCTCTGATCGCCGCTCCGCCGCCGAGCAGCGACGTCGACGCGCACTCACTGTTGAGGATGTGCGCCGAGTCGTGGCACAACACCGATCCCCACGGCGGGCACAAGGCGCTGAGCGAGAGGGCATTGGCGGCGGTGCCGCTCGTCACCGGAAACACTCGCGCCGTCGGGTGCTCGAAGACCTCGCGCACCACCGACTCGAGCTGCGCGGTGAGATCGTCGCCGCCATAGGCCAGCGCCGTGCCCGCATTGGCACGAGACACCGCGTCGAGGATCTCCGGCACGACGCCAGCTGTGTTGTCGGAGCGCAGCTCGATCGTCGTCACACCGCGAGTTTGCCTAACGACGCTCTCTGACGCTCTGGTCGTAGGCCGCGACGACGGCCAGGATGCCGATCGCGACGACTGCGCTGAGGCCGATGATCGTCACGCCATGCAGCTCGATCTCGTCGGCGCCTGGATTGGCGAACGCCGGTCCGACCGGCCTGTCGGTGAGGTCGAACAGTGTGCTCGCCGCCAACCACACGATCGGCAGCGCGCCGCCGATCGCCACCGCGAGCCCCCAGCGCCGCACGCACAGGTAGCCGGCGGTGCCGGTGACGGCGAGCAGGGCCAACTGCACCAGCCGGCCGAGCAGTAGCAGCGCCGCCGGTTCACCCGGCCCTTCGCGCAGGTACCAGTTGTCGCTGAACACCGCGGTGCCCTCCGGGATCATCGGCCCGAGCACGGCCACCACGGTGGCCAATGCGCCGAGCGCGGCGATCCACGGGTTGAGCCCCGAGCGGCGGTCGCCGAAGGCGTCGTTGATCGATGCGAAGAACACGACAAGCCCGAGTGCCGCCGACGCCAGCAGCAGCCAGTAACCGACGTCCCGCGTGATCGTCAGCGTGAACTGCTGTGCGTTCGGGACGGCTGCGAACTCGCGAGCGGCATCGATCGGGAACTGGGCGAGCCCGATGGCCAGCGCCACCAAACCGGTGAGTCCGAGGCCGGCGCCACCTGCGAGGCCGGAACCCCATCGCCAGCGGAAGCCGGCGGCGACACCGCCGATGACGAGCAGCAGGGCCGCGATCAGGATCGCGATCGACATGTTGTCGGCGAGATCGTCCAGCATCCACGTGCCCGTGCGGAACTCCGTGGGCGCGGTGTCTGTGGGACCCAAGAGCGTGTCGCTGGTGATCTCGACCGTCGTCGTGAACGTGCCGGCGAGAGCGACGATCGCCGCCAGGATGCCGCACAGCATGACGGCGCCGAATCGGAACGGCATGACCGGCGTCGCGGTGCCGGTCGGGTAGAGCGGCATCTCCGTCGTCCGCACCGGATCGATGACGACGTCCGACTCCACGCCGTATGTCTCCGACGTCAACGCCCACACGTCGGCGTCACGCACCTTGAGATCGGGCACCGACTCGAGGCCCGATGGGGCGGTGTCTGTTGCCGTCGTCGCCGTCGCCGGCACGGTTCCCGTCTTCGCCCACGCCGGGCTGTGGGCGGCCCACTCCTCTGTCGGCTCGCTGGCCGGCGGCGAGGCCGGCGGCGAGGTCGGCGGCCTGGCCGGCGACATGGGCGAGGTGTTGTCCGTGACGCCACGCAACGATGCGCCGCAGCTACTACAGAAGCGCTGACCGGACTCGACCGGCTTCCCGCACTGGTGGCACACCATGCGACTCGATGCTAGGAGGCGAGCACACCCGCGTGGGGTCGTCTCCACCGAGTCGCAACGAACGCGTCACACGTCAGCGCGCGAGCCGGCGCAGTTGTGAGGCGATGTACGGGCGCGCCCGGCGCTGACCACCGCGCTCGACGATCGCGTCCGAGAGCGAGCGCAGGGCGCCCACGATCACGTCCCGATTGGGGTTCCATCCGCGGCGCTCGCACTCGTCGAACCACTCGCCGGGCGTGCGGTGGCCGCGCTCGCCGTTGCAGCGCCGGCATGCGGCGAGCTCGTTCTCGATCCAGCTCGGCCCGCCCTTGATACGCGGTACGAGGTGCTCGGTCGTCGCCGCGACCAGGCCCACTTCGAGCGGTCGCCCGCACCACACGCACGCCCCTCCGTCGCGCGCGAGCACGATCGCCAGGCGCTGGCGACGGTTCAGCTGCAGTGCGTCGGTCGGCGCGCCACGGGCCACGCCACCAGAATGGTCTGGTGTCGGGCCGCTTCGCACCTTCTCCCACGGGAGATCTGCACCTCGGCAATCTGCGCACGGCGCTCGCCGCCTGGCTGGCGGCGCGCAGCACGGGGCGCGGCTTCATCGTCCGCATGGAGGATTTAGACCGCTCCACCTCGTCGCCCGACCACGAGGCCCGACAGCTGGCCGACCTCCGCTCGCTGGGCATCGACTGGGACGGGGCCGTCGTGCGCCAGAGCGAGCGCTTCGCGATCTATCGCGCCGCGATCCAACGGCTCCAGGCCGAGGGTCTCGTCTATCCGTGCTTCTGCACTCGCCGTGAGATCCGGGCCGAGATCGAGGCTGCGCCGCGGGCGCCGCATGTGCACCTCCCGGACGGCGCGTATCCCGGCACGTGTCGAGACCTCTCCGAAGCCGAGCGGGCCGCACGCGAGCGGGCCGGCCGCCGCCCGGCGTGGCGGTTGCGGACGAACGGCGAGGTGATCGAGCTCGTCGACGGCATCGCCGGACCGTTCTCCGGCGCCGTCGACGACGTCGTGCTCGCACGCGCCGACGGCGTGCCTGCGTACAACCTCGCTGTCGTCGTCGACGACGCCGACCAAGCGGTAACCCAGGTGCTGCGTGGCGACGACCTGCTGAGCTCCACGCCGCGGCAGATGTATTTGCAACGCTTGCTCGGGCTGCCGCACCCCGAGTACCTCCACGTCCCGCTCGTGCTCGGCGAGGACGAGCAGCGCCTGGCGAAGCGCCATGGCGCGGTGACGCTCGCCGACCTCGCCGCTGCGGGATGGCGCGCCGGCGAGGTGCTCGCCGCGCTGGCGGCATCGCTCGGACTCGCACGTCGCGGGGAGTCCGTCACGATCGATCAGCTCGTCGGCCGCTTCGATCCCGCCTGCGTGCCGCGCACGCCGGTGCATCTCAGCGACCTGCAACGATCGACGGCGTGAACGCCGGCGACGACCTGACGATGCTGCTCACCTACGCCGGTGCGATCGAAACGCCGGACGGCGCCGCCGTCGACCAGGTCGCCGGCGACATGTATCAGCTCCCGTTCTGGACGCCGGCGTTCTGTGCCGCTGTAATCCGCGCCGCCGACCTCGTCGGCTTCGAGCCGGATCTGCACGACCCAGTGCCAGGGCACGAGGTGTCACTGGCCACGATCAGCCCGGTGCTGTTCGCCGCGGTGCAGGACGACATCGGCAGGCGGGTCTGGCCTCGGCTGCAGGCCGTGTGGCCGCTGATCGAGTACCGCGGCCTGCGCGACGCCTTCGTCATCCGCTACCGCGCGGGCGAGCAGGAGTCGCTTCGGCTGCACCAGGACATCGGTCAGGTCTCGGCCACGGTGAGGCTCAACGATGGTTACGAGGGCGGCGCCCTGGCCTTTCCTCGTCAGGGTTACGACAACACGGATCAACCGATCGGGTCGCTGCTGGCATGGCCGTCGCTCGTGACCCACCCGCACGAAGCGACACGCTTGACCGGCGGTGTCAAGTACGCGCTCACCATATGGTGCGAGCTTCCACGTGAAGCGGAGGTGTATTGAGGCGGCATTCCTTCATCGGGCCGCGCCGCAAACTGTTACAGAACCGTCGGCTAAATGTGGTCGATGTGAACCGGTTCGACGAGCGCGTTTCGGTAGCGTTGCTCTCCGTCATGCAGGTAAAGGGTTCGGGGCTCCTGATCGCGGCTGGCCTCTTGGGACTGACCGGATGCGCGACCACCTCGGTGGCGAGTACGCCTGTGCCCACGACGCTCACACCCGCTACCACCACCACCACG
>DASQTR010000199.1:0-9217 GCA_035641795.1 Ilumatobacter sp. | reverse complement strand
ATCTCAACTTCCACGCGTCGATGTACGGCCTCCCATTGCGCCGCCGGCGGCGTATCAAGGACTTGCTCGACTGGGTCGAACTGCGGGACCGCATGTCGACGCGCGTGTCCGAAGCGTCCGGGGGCATGCAGCGCCGCCTGTCCTTGGCTGCCGCGTTCGTGCAGGACCCGGTGCTGGCGTTCCTCGACGAGCCGACCGCTGGCATCGATCCGATCCTGCGTGTGAAGTTCTGGGAACGCTTCCGCGCCATGGCCGGAGCAGGCAAATCGCTAGTGATCACGACGCAGTACGTCGGCGAGGCGGGCGAATGCGACGTCGTCGGCCTCCTGAGCGACGGTGAACTCTTGCTGCTCGACACGCCGGCCAACCTTCGTCGTGCGGCGTTCTCCGGCGAGGTCGTCGACGTGACCCTCACGCGCGACGCCACTGAGGCCGAGCTACAGCAACTCGGTGCCCACGACTTCGTGCTCGGCAGCATCGAACGCCTTGAAGCCGGACAGATCCGCATCGTGGTCGACAGCGCTGAACAGGCGACCGGCGAGATCAACGGTGCGCTCGCCGCGCTCGGGCTCGAGGCTCGCGATCTCCGTGAGCACATCGTCGACTATGACGAGGCGTTCGTCCGCGTGGTGGAGCGCCACCGTCGGCAACAGGCGGACGCGGCTCCCCCTGAGGAGACGGCGTGAGCCGGCGGCCCGACACCGCGCTGCACACTGTGCACGCGCCGTGGGGCGTGATCATCCGCTCATTCGCGTTCGTCCGCAAAGAGGTCGTCGAGATCGTCCGGCAACCGCGGCTGATCGCGCTACTCGTGCTCGGGCCGTTCGCGCTGCTGCTGTTGTTCGGCGCCGGCTACGCGCAGAACGTGGTGGTGAAGAAGGCGCTGTTCGTCGGTCCGGAGGATTCGATCTACGAGGAGCTGCACGACTCGTACGAGGGTGAGCTGGAGGAGTTCATCAGCTCGGAAGGCATGGTGTCCAGCGAGGACGAAGCCCGCGCCCAACTCGCCGACGGCAAGGTCGACATCGTCGTCGTCTTCCCACCAGACCCGCAGCAGTCGGTGCTGGCCGGCGAGCGCGCCGTGATCACGGTGCTGCACGACGAGATCGACCCGATTCAGGAGGCGGCGATCCAGTTCGCCGCCGAACTGGCGATCCACGAAGTCAATTCCGCCATCCTCACCACCCTGGCCGCCGATGCTCAATCGCAGCTGGGCCCGGTCGCCGAGCTCAGTGCCTCGCTGCAGCAGGCGAGCGACTCCCTGCACGCCGACCCCGTGGGAACGCGGGAAGCGCTGAGCCCGCAGTTAGCAGCGATCGACGATGCCCTCGCCGGATCGGAGAACATCATCGCCCGGCTCGGCGTCGAGGACCCCGAGCTGGTCGCGCGCGTCGACGCTGCGCGCGTGCAGGCCGACGACATCGTGAATCAGCTCGGACAAGTGGACGAGAACACGTCCGACGAGGAACTCGACGCCCTGGCTGCCTCGATGGACGGGCTCGCCACCGCGCTCCAGCAGTCGGTGATGCTCGATCCGGAGGTGATCGTGCAGCCGTTCGAGAGCGACGCCGAGAACGTGGTGTCGAACTCCATCACGCCGACCGACTACTTCACGCCCTCGTCGATCGCGTTGTTGCTCCAACACCTCGCGCTGACGTTCGCCGCACTCTCGATCGTGCGCGATCGACGCACCGGCCTGTTCGAGCTGATGCGGGTCGGCCCGCTGTCGTCGATCGAGATCATCGTCGGCAAGACGTTCGCCTATCTACTCGTCGGCTGCGTCGTCGGCGCCGCGCTGCTGGCGGCATCCGCGCTCGCACTGGGGGTTCCGTTGGCGGGGTCGTTGGGTTACCTGGCAGTCGTGGTCGTCGGCGTGCTGCTCTCGTCGCTGGCGCTCGGCATGCTGTTCGCGATCCTCTCGCAGACGGAGAGCCAGGCTGTGCAGTACGCGATGCTGGCCCTGCTCGCAGGGCTGTTCTTCAGCGGTTTCATCCTTCCGATCGAGGGCCTGAAGTACCCCATCAAGGCGATCTCGTACCTGCTGCCGGTCACGTATGGCATCGCCGGGCTGCAGGACATCATGCTTCGCGGGCGGGATCCGTCGGCAGCGATGTTGGCCGGGCTCGGGGCGTTGGTACTCGGCTACGGTGTGCTGGCGGTGATCGGCTTGCGTCGTCGACTGCGGACGAGTTCCGAATGAACGCGCTTTCGCGACGGGCGCCGACGATCCTGCGTTCGCTCGCGGTGGCAGGTGTGCTGGTCGCGATCGTGGGCACGATCGTGATCTGGGTGTTCCTCGGCGACCTCGAGGACACGACCGAGCGCAGCCTGCTGATCGGTGAGCAGGCAACGCTCACGTTGGAAGACACGATCGACGTCGCCGAGCAGGTGCTCGACGCGGTTGACGATGGATTGTCGACGGTGCAGGCGACCCTGTTGACGCTCGACGAGTTGCTCCAGTCGACCGCCGGTTTGGCGGAGTCGACCGGGTCGCTGTCGGCCACCCTGCCGGCGAGCTTCGAGGACATCGACGCAGCGCTGGCGACCGTGGAGCGGCTTGGCGAAACGGTCGACTCGACGTTGTCGGCGCTCTCCTCGTTGCCGTTCGGACCCGACTACGAGCCGAGCGTGCCGTTCCCCGAGGCGGTCGCCGACCTGCGGCTGGCGTTGGAGCCCATCAGCGCCGATCTCACGAGGATTTCGGGCGAGCTGCAGAACTTCGCCAATGGGTCGAGCGATCTGACGGCCGACATCGACTCGTTGACCGCCGATGTCCAGCGCACGCGTGCCGCATTGTCGGGCACCGATGCTCTGCTCCGTCAGTACCGCGCGTCGACATCGGAAGCCGGGCAGCTGGCAGCCGAGACGCGTGACCAGCTGTCGGGGTCGATGACCTGGATGCGAATGCTCCTCATTGCGCTGGCCCTGCTGCTGGCGCTCGGTCAGTTCGTGCCCTGGACGCTCGCGGCGGTCATCGAGGAGCGGCGTGTCGAGCCGCGAGATGTCGTGGTCGTCGCTCCGCGGGCGATCGAGGCCACGGGCTCGGACGGCCATCCGGCCACGGTGCGTGATTCATCTGGCATTTGAGCGGGTAACTGAGCGAGCACAACACCCCCACAACACCCCCACAACGCCCCCCACACGGCTGCCCAAGAGTCCGGCGGACCCACGAATGTCCGGACGCGGTCAAAACTCAGCAATCACCCCTTCGGGCGAGATTGATGCTCCGGACCAACGGGTAGCTCTCGGCCATGCATGTGGCCATCCTGGGGACCTACCCGCCGACTCAGTGTGGCATCGCCACGTTCACCGCTGACGTCGAAGCATCGTTGCGCCTCCACGAGGCGGAAGTCACCGTCGTCCCCATCGTGGCGGAGCCACAGCTCGACCCAGACGCCGTCACCCGGGACGACCCCGAGTCGTACGCCCGCGCGGCACGGCACCTCAGTGCGTCGGGCTGCGACGTGGTGCTCATCCAGCATGAATTCGGAATCTTCGGCGGCGAGGCCGGCGAGCACGTCCTGCGGTTCGTCGAGAATCTCGCCATCCCGTACGTGGTGACCCTGCACACGGTGCTGCCGCGCTTCAACGAACACCAGTTGGGGGTCATCCGGGCGCTGTGCCGCAACGCGGCGACGGTCACCGTCTTCACGGGCAGCGCACGGCGGTTGATCCTCGACCAGGGCATCGTCCCCGCCCGCTTCCTCCAGGTCGTCGCCCATGGCGCGCCGTCCGAGCTGTACCAGGAGATCGACATCCCCGCGGCACGCGAGCGGCTGGGGCTGGCGTCGACCGGCCCTGTGATGTCGACGTTCGGGCTGCTCTCCCAGGGCAAGGGAATCGAGCTCGCGATCCAGGCGATGGCGCTGCTCACCAGTGAGCATCCCGATCTGCGCTACGTCGTCGCTGGGCGCACGCACCCCGAGGTGGTGCGGCGGGAGGGCGAGCGCTACCGCGACTGCCTGCGGGCGCTGGCCGACGATCTCGGCGTCGGCGAACGCGTGGTCTTCCTCGATCGCTTCCTCGCCTTAGACGAGCTCGCCGACCTGCTGGGCGTGTCCGACGTCGTGTGCACGCCTTACCGCGGCGGTGACCAGACAGTGTCGGGCGTGCTCACGTTCGCGCTCGCCGCAGGCTGCCCCATCGTGTCGACGCCGTACAGGTACGCCCGGGATGTGCTCGCCGATGGCGCCGGGTTGCTCGTCGACTTCGACGACGAGGAAGGTTTCGCCGACGCGCTGCACACGCTGCTCGACCAGCAGGCCGGTGCCAGGGCGCGGGCGGCAGCACGGGCAGCGTCGGAGTCGATGGAGTGGTCGAAGATCGGCGAGGCGCTGTGGGCGGTGCTGGCCGCGGCCGTTCGGCGTCCGATGGTCGAGCTGCCGGCTCCCGCCCCCGTGGCGGCGGCGGCGCCGGCGACGTCGATGCGGCCCGGAACGAGCCATCTTCGCCTGCTGTGCGACGACACCGCTGTGCTGCAGCACGCGCACCACAACGTGCCCCGCACCGAGGATGGCTACTGCGTCGACGACGCCGGGCGTGTGCTGCCCATCCTCGACCGGTTGGCGGTGGAGACCGGCGAAGCGTGCTGGTACGTCGCCGTTGGCCGGGTAATGGCATTCCTTCGAACCGCTGCGGCCCGCGGCGACGGACCGATGCGGAACTTCATGGCGTGGGACCGCCAATGGATGGACGAGCCCTACGTCGGCGACCACGTTGGCCGGGCGATCTGGGGACTCGGCGAGCTGATGGCTGCGAACGGTCCTTTCACCGAGCAGGCGTGCGAGCTCATGGACACGCTGGCCCCCGCGGTCTCGCCGGACTGGCCGACGCGAACGCTCGCCTACGCCGGTCTGGGACTGGTGGCGGCGGTCAGCGCCGATCCATCACGCGCAGATGACCTCGGCCGTATCCATCTCGCGCTGCGGGAGTGGAAGGCACCGCACGACTCGGCGTGGGGCTGGTTCGAGGATCAGCTCACGTACGACAACGCGCGACTACCGGAGGTCCTCATCCGCGCCGGACACCGCCTCGACGACGCCGAACTGGTGCGCAACGGAGCGGCGATGCTGCAGTGGTTGGAGTCGGTGTGCCGCCAGGGTCGCCACTATCGCTTTCCCGGGTGTCGCGGCCTGACGGACGCCAAGGGGCTCAGCTGGTCGGGCGACGAGCAGCCGCTCGAGGCTGCGGCGATGGCCGATGCGCACGCCGCGTGGTACCAGGTGAGCGGTGATCCCGCCTCGCTGGCGGCGATCGAACGTGCGTGGTGCTGGTTCCTGGGTGAGAACCGGCTCGGTGAACCACTGGTCGACATCGAGTCGGGTGCCGGATTCGACGGCCTCGGGACGCGCACCGTGAATCGCAATCGCGGCGCCGAGTCGACGATCGCCGTGCACCGGTGCGCAATGGCCTACGCCGCGGCGACGGCAGCATCGTCGCCAAATCGGGTAGCACGTATCAGTGTTCACGCGTAGCGCGCTCAACCCGATCCTCACCGCCGACGACCTCCCGTTCGAGGCCAACGTGGTGTTCAACCCCGGTGCCGCGCGCCTGCGCGACGGCCGCGTCGGTCTTCTCGCCAGAGTCGAGGACCGATGCGGGCTTTCGTCGCTGCATCTCGCGGCATCGACGGACGGCGTCACCAACTGGACCGTCGAGAAGGTCGCGCTGCTCGCCCCGCAGCCGACAGACCGCTGGTGCCAGTGGGGATTCGAGGACGCTCGCGTGTCGTTCGTGCCGGAGCTCGACCAGTACGTGATCACCTGCACCGCGTTCGGGCCGCCCGGCCCGTGCGTGTACCTCGCCACATCGCCGGACCTGCACTCGCTCGACAGCGGTCACGTCGTGATCCCACCAGAGGACAAGAACGCGGCGTTGTTCCCACGACGCATCGATGGTTCGTGGCTGCTCCTGCATCGACCGGTGGTCATGGCGAGCAACTCGGCCGACATCTGGGTGTCGCGTTCGGACGATCTGATCTCGTGGCGCGACCCGCAACCCGTGCTGCTGCGCCGGAGCGGCGGCTGGTGGGATGCGGCGCGGGTCGGCATCGCCCCGCCGCCGATCGAGACGAAAGAGGGATGGCTGCAGATCTACCACGGCGTGCGCAACACGGTGTCGGGCGCGATCTACCGCGTGGGCGCGGCGCTGCTCGACCTCGACGAGCCTTGGGTGGTGCGGCGACGCACCGACAGGTGGCTGCTGTCCCCGAGCGATCCGTGGGAGCGCACAGGCGACGTCGCCAACGTCGTCTTCCCGTGCGGCGCGATCGGTCACGACGACGGCCGGATCGACATCTACTACGGCGCCGCCGACACCGTCGTGTGCATGGCGACGGCTCAACTGTCCGACCTACTGGATGTGCTGCTCGATGGAGGTACCACATGAACGACCACACGACGTCAACGGCAGGAGGATCGTCCTCGATCACGCTCAGCGACTGGGCTCGCGGGCGTGAGCCCGGGCTGCACGTTTCCGCCCGGTCCGAGCCCGAACCGGTGCTCTTGGCGCACAACTTGATCGCGGTCGTCCATGACCCCGACGCCTCTCGCGAGCTGCTTCGCAAGTGGGAGCGGATCCAGCAGGCGGCGGCAGGAGTGGGGTTCGTGGCGATGTCGCGCTCTCCGCAGGCCGACGGCCGCCGGCCATACACCAGTCCCGAGACGGTGGATCGGGCCGAAAGCGATCCGCAGAAGGTCACCGGTCACGCGGTCCGACGAATCCTGCGGGGCGCGATACCGGGCGGCGTCATCGGGGCCATCGTGATCGGTGTGATCGCCGCCATCCTCACCCCCGACGGCGGCAACGTCACCGGCGCCGCGCTGGGCGGTGCGGCGATCGGCTTCGTGGCCGGTGCGGTCATCAGCGTCGTCGCCGGGAGCGGATGGAGCGAGGCCTACAAGGAGAGCTTCGTCGACCCGGCCACGACCGAGGTCACGTACGCGTCGATCCACTCGGACGACATCGCGCTCGTGCGGCAGGCGGCCAAGGTCGCCGACCTGCCGGGCGGCACGCTGCTGTCCGTCGATCGAGGCGGGCGCTCGGTGCCGCTGGACGAGACGACGAACCACTAAGAGCAGCTGCCCGCGCCGTCGACCACGAACCGGCGTGCGACGGTTTGGCATCCTGCGGGCGCGGGTACTTACTGACCGGTGTTGCCGGGGGTCGAACGGTCGCCCTCTCCGATCGTCGACCCCCGGCCGCTTCGCGTCTGGCCCAGTACGGCGGCGTACCAGCTCAGTTTTCGTGTCACCCATAAGCGTGATTCCGGTCGCTCGGGCTGTGTCCCGCGAACCCGATCAGGGCCGTGCTCGTATGGACGAGGAGAAGGTTTCTCGTCTGAAGGTTGGTACCGATGTCACGAAAAGCTGGACGTGCGGTCGCCGCGTCGCTTGCGGCGGGTCTGTTGTTGTCACTGGGAAGCGTGGCGCTGGCCGCGCCAGTCGGCGGGCTGAAGCAGTTCAAGGTGCCAACGGCCGACAGCCAGCCGCGCGCGATCACCAACGGCCCGGACGGCAACATCTGGTTCACCGAGGGCACCGAGTTCACGGACGCCCCGGCCAAGATCGCTCGCATCACGCCCGCCGGCGACATCACTGAGTTCACGCCCGAGCTCGACGACGGATGCAACTTCTGCATCATCACCGACATCGCCCAGGGCCCAGGCGACATTCTCTACATCACCTCCAATGATCCGACGCTGATGCGCTTCAACGTGGCGACGCTGAGCTTCGAGCCACCGGTGCAGATGCCCAACACCGGTGCGCTGGGCGGCCACTTGGCGGTCAGCGCGACCGACGTATGGATCACCGACTTCAACAACGACGTGGTGTGGCGCTACGACATCTCGGACGGGCAGTTCACGCCCGTCACGGTGTTCGACCCGGGCGACGTCGCCGTGGACGTCGCCGGCAACGCCTGGTTCACGCAGCCAGGTGATGTCAACGCACCCGGCACCAGCAACATCGGCCGCATCGACGCCGCCACCAACGCCGTCACGACGACACCGACCACCGACGGTTCTACGACGGTCGCCCCGATCAACATCACCGTCGCCACCGACGGACAGGTCTGGTTCACCGCCCGGTTCACACCCCAAGCCGTCGGGCGCCTCGATCCGTCCACCAACTCGGTGACGCTGTTCTTCGTGACGAACACCGGCCCGAGGGACATCGCCGCCTCACCCGACGGCAGCGTGTGGTTCACGCAGGAGACCAAAGACAACGCCGCCCGCATCACCAACGCAGGCGTCATCACCGAGGGCAAAGCAGTCAAGGGCAGCGACCCATTCGGGATCACGGTCGCCCCCAACGGAGACCCCTGGTACACGATGATGGCCGCCAACAAGGTCGCCACACTGCAGCCGCGCTGATCCGCCCGCCGCGTAGCACCGCGTGCTACACTCCATCGCGTGAGTCAAGCGATCACACAACGCGAACTTCGTAACGACAGCGGCGAGATCATGCGACGCCTCGACCAGGGCGAGAGCTTCATCATCACCCGCAACGGCAATCCCGTCGGTGAACTCACGCCGCTGCGCCGCCATCGCTTCGTGAGCGCCGAATCGGTAACCAGCTTGTTCCACAGCGCGCCACCGGTCGACGCCGACCGCTTCCGCCAAGACCTTGACGCGCTGGCCAACCAAGATGCCAGGCCACGTGCCTGAGCAGCGCCGCGACCGTGGGATCCTCGACACCTCTGTCGTGATCGGCCTCGAACACATCCCCGTCGAGCAACTCCCGCGCGAGGTAGCGATCAGCGCCATCACGATGGCCGAACTGGCGGCCGGACCGCATGCCACGGCCGACGCGGACGAGCGCGCCCGGCGACAGGACAGGCTGCAACGAACCGAGGCGGCCTTCGATCCGTTGCCGTTCGATGCCGACTGCGCTCGCGCGTACGGACGCGTGTACGCAGCCGTCGCCTCAGCCGGACGCAAAGCTCGCGGAGCACGGGCGGTCGATCTTCTGATTGCCGCCGCGGCGTGCGCTGCGGAACTTCCCCTCTACACGCGCAACCCCGACGACTTTCAAGCACTGGAAGGACTTGTTCACATCGTCGCCGTCGACTGACAACCGCGATCGGCGAATTCGTAACGTCGGGTGGAGAGATGTCGATCTTCGGTTGATGGTTGACGGATCTTCTTCGGCTGATCCTTGTCACTCGGTTCGGACTTTACGCGCACCCTGACCGCCAGGGACCTGGGCCTGTTTGACGC
>DASQTR010000198.1:0-11460 GCA_035641795.1 Ilumatobacter sp. | reverse complement strand
GACAGCCACGCGCGTCGTCACCCGAAAGTATGAATTTCGATCCGAGCCACGTCATCTTCCGGTGGGGGCGCTGACGCTGCTGTCTGCCGACGACAGCCCATCGGCGTTGAACGGATCACCAGCCATGGTAAGTGCGTCGATCTCATCGAGCGTGGTCTCCCACCATGGCGCTTCCGCGGCCCGCCTCAGCGCTGCAAGCACAAGGAAAATGCTGGTGGCCCACGTCATGGTGGCGAACATGAGGAAATCCCTCATGTGGGGTAGTTCCCCACAAATGAGCACTCAAATCATGGCGCGAACGTAGACGCGCCTGGCAAACCGCTGATCAGCGCGCGTGACGGCACGTCGCCGGAGGTAAGCAGACCCCCGTCTGCTTACCTAGTCGATGTGGACCCGATCGATGATCTACGAGCGTTCCTAGACGGATCGCCGTCGCCGCACCATGCCGCCCGCACGGTTGCGGCGCGGCTGCTCGAGGCCGGCTTTGCCGAGCTCCAGCTCGGCGACGCGTGGACAGACCTGCCAGCGGCCGGCTTCGTGGTCGAGGGCGGCAGCGTGGTCGGCTGGCGATCACCCGCCGCTGCCGACGCCGTCACCCCGTTCCAACTCGCCGGCGCCCACACCGACTCGCCGTGCCTCCGCGTCAAGCCCCGCCCAGACGACGGCAATGTCGGCTGGAAGCAGCTCAACATCGAGATCTATGGCGGGATCCTCAACAACTCGTGGCTCGATCGCGACCTGGGCGTCGCCGGCGCGCTGACCATGGACGACGGCAGCCACCGTCTGATCGACGTTCATCGCGGCGTGGCACGCGTGCCGCAACTGGCCGTGCACCTCGACCGCAGCGTGAACGAGGGGCTCAAGCTCGATCCGCAGCAGCATCTCCGCCCCGTCTGGGGCGTGGGCCACGCCGTGGACGGCGACTTCGCGGCGTGGATCGCGGCCGAGGCGGGCTGCGACGAGCCAGCGTTCTGGGACCTGTGCTTGTACGACGTGCAGCCGGCGGCGCTGATCGGAGGAGACGACTCGCTGCTCGCCAGCGGGCGGCTCGACAACCAGGTGTCGTGCTGGGCGGCGGCATCGGCGTTGATCGCCGGCGAGCCGCAGCGAACGATCGCCACGATCGTGCTCAACGATCACGAGGAAGTCGGGTCGGCGTCGACCACGGGGGCAGCCGGGCCGTTGCTGGAGCGCGTGATGGAGCGCCATGTGGCGGCGCGCGGCGGATCGCGGGACGACTTCCTGCGGGCGCTCGCTGGGTCGCTCTGCGTCTCGGCCGACAACGCGCACGCCGTCCACCCCAACTACGTCGACCGTCATGATCCCGATCACCGCCCGATGGTCAACGCTGGTCCCGCGATCAAGGTCAACAGCAACCAGCGCTACGCCACGTCGCCGAAGACCGCGGCCGCGTTCCGGAGGGCTTGCGACGAGGCTGACGTGCCGTGCCAGGTGTTCGTGTCGCGCAACAACATGCCATGCGGCTCGACGATCGGCCCGATCACCGCGACGCGACTCGGCATCGCGACGGTGGACGTCGGTGTGCCGCAGTTGTCGATGCACTCCGCGCGCGAGCTGTGCGGGATCGACGATCCGCCAGCGTTGATGCAGGCGCTGACGGTGATGTTCTCAGGTTGATCGCTGCCAGATGCCGCGTGCCTCAGCGGTACTGGGTGTCGCTCGGGTAGTCCCATGGGACGTGCCGCATCGCCTCGTCGAAGAGGCGCTGCAGCTCCTCGTGGAGCTTCTGGCTGTGTTCCTTGTAAACGTGCCTGCCCAGTCGTTCGCCGGGTGGCGCTTTCGGTGGCGCGATCGGCGGGCCTACCTCGATGTGCACCTTTCGTGGGTACACGAACTTGGCCCTCTTGGGCATCACCCGCTCCGACCCGCCGATGCCGATCGGCACGATCGGCACGTTCGCCTTGATGGCGATGTACACGGCGCCGTCGAACAGCGGCTTGACGATCGGACCCGACTTGCGCTCGCCCTCCGGGAACAGCACGAGCGGCTCGCCGGCCTTCAGCACGGCGATGCAGCGCGCCAGCGCCTCGCGATCGGCAGTGCCGCGAGTGACCGGGAAGGCGCCCAGCGCCGACAGGATCCAGCCGAGCGTGCGGTTCTTCCACATGGTGTCCTTGCCCATGAAGCGCATCCGTCGCGACGTCACGCAGCCCGCAATCGGCGTGTCGACGTACGAGCGGTGCACTGGCGCCAGCACGAACGGACCGCTCTTGGGGATGTGCTCGCGGCCGTTGATCGTCATCCGCGTGTAGGCGCGCGTGATCGGAATGAGAATCCAGTAGGCGACGAAGTATGTGACCCGGGCGCCGATGCCGTTGCCGGCCAGGAACGTCCTGGCCTTGCTCATGGAGACCACTCACTCACGGAAGCAAGTCACTCACGGAAGCAGGTTCAGGATGTGGTCGACGACCTCGTCGATCGTCATGCCGGTGGTGTCGACGACGACTGCGTCGTCGGTTTCGGTGAGCGGGCTGTGGGCGCGTGTGGAGTCTTTGCGGTCACGGGCGATGATCGCAGCCTCGACCTCGTCGACGCTGCCTCCGATCTCCCCGACACGCCGCTCCGCCCTCACCCGCGGCGACGCCGTGACGAACAGTTTGAGCGGCGCATCGGGGAACACGACCGATCCGATGTCACGCCCCTCGACGACGGCGCCGCCGCGGGCGGCCACCCACTCCCGTTGACGCTGCACCAGGACGGCACGTACATCGGGGTTGGCGGCAATCTGCGACACGGCCTCGGTCACCTCGCGTCCCCGGATCGCGACCGTGGCGTCGACGCCGTCGACGAGCACCGTGCCGTCGTCGATGTCGATGCGCACCGTCGGTGCCATCGCCGCCACCTCGGCCAGGTCGCCCTCGGGAACGCCGCGCTGTTGGGCCGCGAACGTCATCGCGCGGTACATCGCACCCGTGTCGAGGTACTCGAGCGCGAGTCGCTCGGCCAGCGCCCGCGCCACAGTGCTCTTCCCAGCGCCTGCCGGCCCGTCGATCGCGATCACGAGCGGCGGCGCGCCCGTGCCGTCGCTGCCCCCCCGAGCCGAATCGACCATCACCAGTCCGTCATCCAGCTCGTTCCGATCGGTCGGCCCTCGTCGTAGCCGGCGTTGCTCTGCACGCCGATCACCGCGCGGGCGTGGAACTCGCGCAGGTTGCAGGCGCCGGCGTAGGTGCACGCGGAACGCACGCCGGCGATGATCTGGTCGATGATGTCCTCGACGCCCGGGCGCTCGGGGTCGAGATACATGCGCGAGGTGCTGATGCCCTCCTCGAACAGCTCCTTGCGCGCCCGCTCGAGCGACGTCTCGCTACGCGTCCGATTCTTCACGGCGCGGTTCGACGCCATGCCGAAGCTCTCTTTGTAGAGCCGGCCGTCGGTGTCTCGCAGCGTGTCCGCCGCCGACTCGTACGTCCCGGCCAGCCACGAGCCGATCATCACGCTCGCCGATCCGCCGGCCAACGCCAAGGCAACATCGCGCGGGAAACGCACGCCTCCGTCGGCCCATACGTGCTTGCCGAGCCGGGTCGCCTCCTCAGCGCATTCGACGACGGCCGAGAACTGCGGGCGCCCGACGCCGGTCATCATGCGCGTCGTGCACATCGCACCCGGGCCGACGCCAACCTTGACGATGTCTGCGCCGGCCTCGATGAGCTCGCGTGTGCCGCTCTTGGTGACCACGTTGCCGGCCACGATCCGCGTGTCGGGGCACGCCGCCCGCAGCGCCGTGACGACCTCGAGCATCCGCTTCTGGTGCCCGTGCGCGGTGTCGACGACGAGCACGTCCACACCCATCGCCGCCAGCGCCTCGGCGCGACCCACGGGGTCGGCGTTGATGCCGACCGCCACGGACACCAGCAACTGGCCGTTGGCGTCGGTGCCCGGCCGGTAGATCGTCGATCGCAGCGCGCCCTTGCTGGTGAGCAAGCCAAGCAGCCGACCGCCGTCGTCGACGACTGGCGCCAGCGACCGGCGTGCGCCCTGCAACTGCTCGAACGCCGCGTCGGCGCTGACGCCATCGGGCAACGTGTCGAGCTCGGCGCTCATCACGTGGCGCAGTTGGGTGAAGCGGTCGAAGCCGGCCGCGTCGTGTTCGGTGAACACGCCCACGGGTCGGTCATCGTCGACGACGATCACGGCGCCGTGAGCACGCTTGTGGATCAGTGCCAGCGCGTCGCCCACCGTGTGCGCCGGCGACAGCGTGATCGCCGTCTCGTACAGCGGATGCCGTGACTTCACCCATCTCACGACCGACTGGATGACGTCGATCGGGATGTCCTGTGGCAGCACGGCCAAGCCGCCGCGGCGGGCCACCACCTCGGCCATCCGCCGCCCGGCAACGGCGGTCATGTTCGACACGACGATCGGAATCGTGGTGCCGATCCCGTCGGGTGTCGTGAGATCGACTGCGAACCGGCTGCCCACCGACGACTGGCTCGGCACCATGAACACGTCGCTGTAGGTGAGATCGTGTCCGGGATCGGGTTGCAGCATTCGCATCGGGAGCTCCTGCCAGGTTGGCCGCCACAGCCTAGGAGTTAGGTCCGAGGCGTACGCTCCTCGGATGCTCACCGACGCCGGCGCTCATGACCCCGGCAGTGACGCTCCGCCGGTGGTGCTGGTGCACGGATGGGGCGGGTCGTTCGCCGCCACGTGGCAGCGATCCGGATTCACCGATCTGCTGGCCGACGCCGGACGTCAGGTCATCGGTATCGACCTGCTCGGCCATGGCACGGCGCCCAAGCCGCACGATCCAGCCGCCTATCGCGATCTCACCGCGCGCGTGGTGGCAGCACTTCCGGACCGGCCTGTGGATGCGATCGGCTTCTCACTCGGCGCCCACACGTTGTTGCGGAGTGCAATCGACGCGCCGGGTCGCTTCCGCAGGCTCGTCCTTGCGGGGATCGGCCGCAATGTGTTCGAGAGCGATGACGAGATGGCCCGACGCATCGTTGCCGCCATCGAGGGTGGCGGCGAGTCCGACGACAACGTGGCGCGGCTGTTCGCTCAATACGCGTCGCGGCCGGGCAACGACCCCGCCGCGCTCGCCGCGATCATGACCCACCGCCCCGACGCGACGGCGTTTCTGACCGAAACCGAGCTCGCCGGCGTCGGTTGTCCGGTGCTGGTGGTCATCGGCGACAACGACTTCGTGCTCCCGGCCGACCGGCTGGTCGCGGCGCTCCCCAACGCCACGCTTCGCACCCTGCGACGTACGGACCACTTCGCCACGCCCGAGTCGTTCGCCTTCATCGACGCCGCGCTCGAGTTCCTCGATGCCCTCCCGCGCTGACCTGCTCACGACCGATGTCGCCCGAGCGGCGGAAGCGCTCAGCCACGGCGGCCTCGTGGCGATCCCGACGGAGACGGTCTACGGGCTCGCCGCCGATGCCCGTCAGCCCGCCGCCGTCGCCCGCATCTTCGAGGTCAAGGGACGGCCGACCGCCCACCCGCTGATCGTGCACATCGCCGGTGATCACAGCCTCGCGGGCTGGGTCGGCGAGGTGAGCTCAACCACGGCCGCGCACATTGCCCGCCTCGCCGGCGCCTGCTGGCCGGGGCCGCTGACGATGCTCGTGCCACGCGGTCCCGACGTGATCGACGAGGTAACCGGCGGACGCTCGACCGTTGGCCTCCGTGCGCCTGCTCACGAACTGACGCTCGAGCTGATCGACACCCTCGGCACGGGCCTGGCGGCGCCGTCGGCGAACCGCTTCGGGCGCGTCAGCCCCACCACCGCTCAACATGTGCTCGACGACCTCGCCGAGTTGCTGGACCCGCGTACCGACGCTGTCCTCGACGGGGGGCCGTGCGCTGTCGGCGTGGAGAGCACGATCGTCGATCTCACCACCTCGCCGCCGCAGGTGCTGCGGGCGGGCGCGATCGTCGCCGACGACGTGGCGTCGATCCTCGCCGGAACGGTCGCCGACGCAGTGGGCCCGAGCCGGGCGAGCGGAATGCTCGCCGCCCACTACGCCCCGGAGAGCGAGGTGCTGCTCGTCGAGGACGAAGGGACTGCTGCGCGCGAGCAAGAGCGACGACGCGCTCACGGACAGCGCGTGCGTGTGCTCGACCGCACCGGCGACCTGGTGCTTGCAGCGCGCGAGCTCTACGCCGATCTCCGCGACGCCGACCGCGACGGCCTCGACGTGCTGATCGTCGTGCTTCCACCAGCGGTGGGGTTGGGTCACGCGCTGCGTGACCGGCTGTTCAAGGCCGCCGCCGGGAGTCGCCGATCCCACTCCAGTCGAGGGAGTTGAGCGCCGCGATCCAGGTGTCGCGAACGGCGTCGACGTCGGCTGCCGTCACACCTCGCTCCGATCCGACCGCCAGCCCGACCGTCGTGGCGCCGGCGTCTGGCAGCAGCTCGAGCCGGCACCAGCACCGCACCGGCTCGGTCAGTTCGATGTCGAGCCGGTAGGGCGGGTCGTCGTCGATCGTCTCGCCGAGCCAGCTCGCCACGACGAGCAGTGCCTCGAACGATTCGGCTGGCAGCGCCTCGACGGTGAACGACGGTTGGTCGACCCGCCAGTGGAACGCCGGGCCGGGCGGTGGTACGGGAGCGGCCGGTGGCGGCGACGCAGGGGTCGACGGCACACCGCGGCCCCCCGCGATGCGGGCGGCCTCGTCGGCGGCGGCGTTGATGCGCTGCATGTCACCAACCGAACCGCCGACGTCGGGATGCGACGACTTCGCCAGCGCGCGGCGCGCGTTCTCGACCTCATCGACCGTCGATCCCGGCGACAGGCCCAGTACGGCGAACGGATCGACGGCGCCGGAGCCTCCATGTCGCCTGCGTCTTGGCACGTCACGACGGTACCCGCGGGCGACGAGCAGCCCTGGCGGTGGTTGAACGAGAGCAGGCTTTCGCCGTACGCTTGCCGAACCCAATGCGCCGGGGCAATCCCGCCTCGCCGAAAAAGGGGGAGAACCAACAACATGCAGAAATCACGAGTGCGCCGCGCAGGCGCGCTGCTGGTTGGTCTTGCACTCGTCGCCGCCGCCTGTGGTGACGACGACGATGACGAGACACCAGTGGCAGCAACCACTGATGCACCGGCCGAGACTGCCGCCACTGCCACAACCGAGGCACCGGCGACCACGGCCGGCGCCGCTACCACCGAAGCTCCGGAGACCACCGCGGCCGGCACCGACGCTCCCGGCACCACAGCCGCCGCCGGCGGCGCCGGCGAGCTGGAAGGCTTGAAGGGCACGACCCCCAAGGGCACCGACGTGTCGGCGTGGATCCCGGCCGTGAACGAGTTCTGGGTCGCCAAGGGCAACCCCGAGCTGACCGACTTCAACTACGCCGCCGAGACCTACGACGCCGTGGTCACCATCGCCCTCGCCGTGCAGATGGCGCAGGACGACGGCTCGGCGCATGCGTCGGAGATCGTCGGCATCACGAGGGACGGCGAGAAGTGCCCGACCTACGCCGAGTGCATGGCGATCATCGAGGCCGGTGGCGACCCCGACTACGACGGCATCTCCGGCCCGCTCGACTTCAACGGCAATGGCGAGCCCCTGAAGGGGCAGTACGCGATCCTCGAGTTCGGCCCGGACAACCGCCTGACCGACGAGGAAATTTTGGTGACCGCGGAATCGCCCGCGTCGTCAATCGTCGATCTCGTGCCGGTGACCGCCGAGCGTGCCGGCGACGGCGTGCTGAAGATCGGCTCGCTGCTCCCCGAGACGGGCAGCCTTGCGTTCCTCGGACCACCCGAGTTCGCCGGTCTCGAGTACGCGATCGAAGAGATCAACGCCGCCGGGGGCGTGCTGGGCAACCCGATCGAGTACAGCCAGGGCGACTCCGGCGACACGTCGACCGACACGGCGACGGTCACCTCGACCCGCCTGCTCGGCGAGGGTGTCGACGCAATCATCGGTGCGGCGTCCTCCAGCGTGACGCTGACCGTCATCGACGCCATCACCACCGCCGGCGTCACGATGTTCAGCCCGGCCAACACCAGCCCGGCGCTGACCACCTACGACGACAGGGGCCTGTACTTCCGTGACGCCCCGCCCGATGGCCTCCAGGGCGCGATCGTCGCCGGCCTCGTCCAGGAGGACGGCAACGCCTCAGCGTTCATTCTCAACCTGGACGACGCCTACGGCAACGGCATCTCCGACGTCGTCGAGACGGTGCTGACCGACGCCGGTGTCGAGGTGCTCGGGCACATCGCCTACGACCCGACAGCGGCGTCGTTCGACGCAGAGGTCGGCGAGGTCGTGGCCGCCGACCCCGACGCCGTCGTGCTCGTGTCGTTCGACGAAGGCAGCCGCATCCTGCGGACCGCCGTCGAGCAGGGCATCGGCCCGGCCGCCAAGAACTGGTACGGCGTGGACGGCAACATGGGCAACGCGCTCGGCGAGAACTTCGACGCCGGCACCTGAGCCGAACACCATTGGTGATACGTGGAGGCCCCCGGGAAACTGGGGGCCTCTTCGCGGTCGGTCTCCTGCGAGGTTTCAGCCCCCGGAGGCCTTGGCGAGCGTCCCGAGGTAGAGCTCGATCACGTTCGGATCGCTGAGCAGCGCGCGTCCGGTTCCGGTATAGGCGTTCCGGCCTTGGTCGAGGACGTAGCCCCTGTGCACCACCTGCAGGCAGCGGCGCGCGTTCTGCTCCACCATCAGGATCGCGACGCCCTCCTGGTTGATCCGCCGGCAGCGCACGAACACCTGATCCTGCAGCGATGGCGAGAGCCCGGCCGACGGCTCGTCGAGCAGCAGCACGCTCGGCTCCATCATCAGCGCGCGTGCCATCGCCACCATCTGGCGCTCGCCGCCCGACAGCGCACCGGTGCGCTGCGAGGAGCGCTCCGCGAGCCTCGGGAACAACGTCGTCACGTACTCGAAGCGCTCGGCGAAGCGGCGCCTGGCGAGGAAGCACCCCATCTCGAGGTTCTCCTTCACCGTCAACGACGGGAACACGTTGCGATTCTGTGGCACGTATCCCACCCCGAGCGCGACGAGCTCGTGGGCCTTGTGGCCGGTGATGTCGCGGTCGCCGAGATGGACGGAGCCCGACCGGATGTCGCACTGGCCCAGGATCGCCTTCAGCAGCGTCGATTTGCCGGCGCCGTTCGGGCCGATGATGCCAACGAACTCGCCCTCCTTGACCGTCAGGTTGCAGCCGTTGAGAATGTTGACCTCGGGGATGTAGCCCGCGACGATGTCGATCACGTTCAGCACCGGCTTGCCGATCGGCACGTCGGGCGGCGCCGCCTGGTCGGCCATGGTCTCCGCGGGACGCTCCCACGGCGTCGAGGGCTCGTCGCTCATTCCACGTCCTCCATCAGCGACAGCCCTTGGTGGCCTCCGAGGTAGGCGTCGATGACGGCCGGGTTGGAGGCGATGTCGTCGGGTGTGCCCTCGGCGATCACGCGACCCTCGGCCATCACGACGACCCAGTCGGAGATGTCGTGCACCATGTCCATGTCGTGCTCGACGAACAGCACGGTCATGCCCTCGTCGCGCAGGCCTCGGACGTGCTGGTTGAGACTCTGCTTCAGCGCCGGGTTGACGCCCGCCATCGGCTCGTCGAGCATCACCAGTGTCGGGTTCGTCATCAGCGCCCGCGCCATCTCGAGCAGCTTGCGTTGACCGCCCGACAACGAGCCCGCGTACTCGTCACGCATGTTGTCGAGCCTGAAGCGCTTGAGCAGGGCGTCGGCGCGAGCTTCGATCTCGCGTTCCTGCGCCCGCCAGCGGGCCGGGATCAGGCCTTCCCACATGCGCTCGCCGCGCTGCCCCGTGGCGCCCAGCTTCATGTTCTCGATCACCGGCAGCTTGGTGAGGCTCTTCGTGAGCTGAAAGGTGCGGACCATGCCGCGGGCCGCCATCCGGTGCGGCGCGACCCCGTCCATCGGTTCGCCGTCGAACGACCACTCGCCCGCATCGGGCTTGTCGAAACCCGTCACGAGGTTGAAGAACGTCGTCTTGCCGGCACCGTTGGGGCCGATCAGCGCGGTGATCGAACCGCGTTGGACCTCCACCCGATCGACGTCGACGGCAGCGATGCCACCGAAGTTCCGGCGCACGCCGACGGCTGTGAGGATCGGATCGGGTTTGGCAGCGCCCGGCTGGGGGGGCACGTCCGCGAACGCCGCCCGCGCGCGGCGGGCCGCCTCCGATTGGCCGTCGGCCTCCGCCGGCTCAGCGGCCATCGAACGCCATCTCCTTGCGGTTGCCGAAGAGTCCCTGCGGGCGGAAGGTCATCAGCAGGATGAGCAGCAGACCCATCACCATGAACACGACCGGTCCGACCTGCACGGTGGAGATGATCGTCGTATCGCCGATGCGGAACGGCTGGTCGGCAACCAGCTCGCGAAGGAAGCTGTCGAGGAACGCGTAGAGCGCCCAGAACAGCATCGGGCCGACGATCGATCCGGTGACCTTGGCGATGCCGCCCAGCACGAGGCCGGTGAGGATGTAGAAGGTGAGGTCGCGGCTGAAGTTGTCGGGCTGCACGTTGGCGGTCCCCAGCGCCAGGATGAAACCGGCGAACGTACCGATCACGCCGCCGAAGATCAGCGCCTGCATCTTGTAGCTGTACACGTTCTTGCCGAGGCTCCGCACCGCATCCTCGTCCTCGCGGATCGCCTTCAGCACGCGTCCCCACGGGCTCCGCATCAACAGCCACACCACGACCCCGAAGATCGCCACCAGCGACCAGCCGACCACGAGCACCCAGAGGTCCTTGCCGGAGAACGTGAACGCCCACCAGCCGTAGCTCTGGGCGGGGTTGAGCCCCAGATCGGCGCCGACCTGCTGGAAGTCGCTGGCGAAGTCCTTGAGACCGTCGGTGCCGCCGAACGTGTCGCGGAACTTGACGGAACGGACGACCAAGCGCACGACCTCGGCCACGGCGATCGTGACGATCGCGAGGTAGTCGGCGCGCAGCCGCAACGTCGGGATCCCCATCAGCAGACCGAGGAAGATCGAATAGGCGACCCCGAGCAGAATCCCCCACCACATCGAGATCCCCATCACCGACACCGTCTGGCCGAGGCCGTAGGCACCGGCCGCCATGAACGCCGCCTGGCCGAAGTTCAGCAGTCCGGTGTACCCGAACTGCACGTTGAGGCCGATCGCCGCGATCGCGTAGTAGCAGGCGTTGCGGCCCACGAGTTGGGCAACCGTGTTCTCGATCACACTGTTGAAGTCCATGCGCGTCTCCTATCCCACTCGTTGGGCGCGACCCAGGATGCCTTGCGGCCGCACCAGGAGGATCAAGATCAGAACGATGAGGGCGGGAACCGTCTTGAGCTCTGTCGGGACGCCGAACAGCGTCGACATCTCGACCATCAGCCCGATGACGAAGCCGCCGACGAGCGCGCCGTAGGCGCTGCCCAGTCCTCCGAGCGTTACGCCGGCGAACATGAGGAACAGCAACGACGTCCCCATGTCCCACGCCACCTGCTCGTCGAGCCCGCGGAAGAT
>DASQTR010000197.1:0-10340 GCA_035641795.1 Ilumatobacter sp. | reverse complement strand
GGGGTCACCGCCCGAATCGGGCGAGCTGGGGCGTCGCGTATCGCGTGGCCTCGGCTGGAGTCTGCTCGGGCAAGGCATCAGTCGCGTCGGAGTCTTCGCGTCCGGAATCGTGCTCGCACGGCTGCTGGCTCCGATCGACATGGGCGAGGTGGCCGCTGCGCTGCTCGTCGTCAACGTCGTGCTCGCAATCAACGAGCTGGGTGTCATTCCGGCGATCGTGCGTTGGACGGGTGACATCAGCGCAGCGTCGTCGACCGGGGCAACGATCGCCTTCGTCAACAGCTGTCTCATGTACCTCGTCGCGTACACCGTGGCGCCGGCTGTCGCCTCGGTGACCAACACACCGGGGTCTGTCGGCGTGATCCGCATCATGGCGTTGAGCGTCATCGTGGATGGCGTGATCGCCGTGCCTTTGGCACTGCTCTACAGAGAGTTGCGCACGGTCCCGCAGGTGCTCGCCGAGGTTGGCGGCATGGCGCTGTACGTGCTCGTGGCGATTGGGCTGGCAAGCAGGGGCGTGGATGCCGAGGCGATCGCCTGGGGTCGTGTCATAGGTGCCATCACAACCGGATGCGCAATCATCGCCGTCTCCCGATGGCCGTCGAGGCCATCGTTCGATGTTCACGTCGCGCGCCGACTTCTCTCGTTCGGGGTACCACTTGCCGCGTCCGCGGCGGTGTTCGAAGCTGTGATGAGCATCGACTATCTGATCGTCGGACGGGAGCTCTCCGGCGCCGCACTCGGCGTGTATCTGTTGGCGTTCAACCTCTCGAGCTGGCCGGTGTCGGTGCTGAGCGTAGCGATAGGGCGTGTGTCGTTCGCCGGATACGCGGCGTTGGCTGGCGATCACGCCAGGCTCGTCCGAGGGTTTGTGCACTCGATGGCGGTCGCGTTGTCCTGCACGGTGCCGCTCGTCCTTGTGTTGGCCGCCGTCGCACCCGAGCTGGTGGAAGTGGTCTACGGCAGCACTTGGTCAGGGGCCGGTGCACCGCTGCGCTGGCTTCTCATCGTCGGGGGATTGCGCGTGCTTCTGCAATTGGTCGGTGAGGTGATCGCCGTGCTCGGTCGGACGATGGCTGTCTTCCGTTTGCGATGCATCTGGCTCCTCGTGCTGCCCCTCGCACTCGATTACGGAGCAGAGCGGGCCGGAATACGGGGCGTGGGCATCGCGCACGTGGTGGTCGCGTGCGTGTTGGTCGTTCCGCTCTTTCTGCGTGAGCTCCGAATTAGTGGCATCCCGCTTCGCGCGCTGACCCCGATCACTGTGAGGCCACTCCTGGCGGCGGCGGCGGCGCTCGTGGCGATGGCGGCGGTCGCGCCCTTACTCGACGAAGTGGTCACGAGGCTGCTGGTCATCTCGACGGTCGGCACGATCGTGTACGCGGCCGTTATCGTCCCGCGCAATCCCGTAGTGGCTGCCGTCTGGAAGCAGCTGCGAGGCGCTCCTTCGTCGGTACCCTCCGCGGCATGAGTCCGAACCGTGTGTACTGCTCGCTGTCAACGGCGGCACATGCGATCGAGCCTCGCCTCGCCGCCGGTTGGCGATGGGCCACGAGGGTCGCGGCACGCGACGAGACGGACAGCATCGGGGGGCGAAGCTGCATGGTTGTCGCCCCACATCCGGATGACGAGACGATCGGATGCGGCGCGACGATCGCTCGCAAGCGGGCCAGAGGCACTCCAGTATCGGTTGTCATCGTCGCCGACGGCCGATACGCCCAATCCCGGTCGCGCGCCGTGTCCCCGAGCGCGCTCGCTGCCATTCGCGCCGCCGAGGCTTCCGCCGCGTGCGAGCAGCTCGGTGTCCGCGCTGAGCATCTGATCCAGTTGGGCTTCGAGGACAATCACGTTTCGGGCCAGGAAGCAGCTCTCTCCGCCCAGCTGCACGACCTGCTCGTCCGGCTGCAGCCGGACGAGGTACTCGTCGTCTCAGATCTCGACCACCACCCAGATCACCGCGCCGTCAACCGTGCGACATACGACGCGCTCGCCCGATGGGACGGGTCTCCTATTGTTCGCGAGTTCCCGGTGTGGTCGTGGATCGACGGTCCGTGGCTGGATCAGCGGAACCGGTCTGCAGTCGGCCGAGCGACGCATCTCGTTGTACAGCCGCTTCGTGCTCTCGCGCGTGGCAGACCGGTGAAGGTATCCACAACGGGTTTCGCCGAGGTGAAGCGAGCGGCGTTAGCCGCCCACGCGTCACAGACATCCGCGTACACCGACGAGCCAGAATGGGCGGTCATGGATGACGAGCTGCTGTCAGTGTTCCGCGACGACATCGAAGTCTTTCTGCCCAGCGCTTCCTCCGCTGAGAGGAACCGACGATGCTGAACAACCTCGTCAACCGACATGAGATCCATCGCGTGTACCGAAAGGCTGCCGACGGCGACGTGCGCGCGATGTTCGACAAGCTCCGGGGGTCATCGCAGGAGCGGGTGGTTCGGCAGTGGAGCGATACAGCGCCCGAGCCGAGCCAGTGGTGGTCGATCCCGGCAGTTCGGCGGCGCTGGAACCGCATGGTGTCAGGGGAGGAGACCGCAGACTTTCCCGCCTTCGCGGCGCAGCGGTACCTCCGAGATCGGGAGGGTCTGCGGGCGCTGTCGTTGGGCTGCGGTATGGGCGGTCGCGAGCTGCGTTGGGCGGAACTGGGTGTGTTCGATCACATCGACGCGTTCGACATAGCCCCCACGCAGGTCGAGGTTGCCGCCGCGCGAGCCCGAAACGAGGGCTATGACGAGATCGTCAGTTTTGCCGTGCGCGACTTCACGAAGCTGGGCGCCGACGATCGCTATGATGTCGTGCTCGCCGAGCACTCGCTGCACCACCTTGCGCCGATGCCCGAGGTTGTCGCCAAGATCGACGAGATCCTGCTGCCAAATGGTCTGTTCCTGGTCGACGAGTACATCGGTCCGAAACGGTTCCAGTGGAAGGACGAACAGGTTCGCGCCGCCCAGGCCGTTCTCGACAGCCTGCCCGAGCGCTTTCGAAGGATCGGGCCGTCGGAGATCAAGCGACGTGTGGTCCGTCCCAGCCGACTCTGGATGCTGCTGACCGATCCATCCGAGGCGATCGACTCCGATCGCATCGTCCCGACGCTGCACCACCAGTTCGATGTGCTCGAGGAGTTGCCGTACGGAGGCGCTGTTCTCCATATCGCATTGGCCGACATCTCACAGAACTTCTTGGACGACGACGATGAAACCCTCGAGGTCCTCGCCAATGCCTTCGACGCCGAGGACAGGTTGATGGCGAACGGAGTGGTGTCCAGCGACTTTGCGGCGTTCGTGTGTCGAAAGCGGGAACGAGCAGTCACGTGACCGAAGATCTCACGCTGAGTAATCCCAAGCTCGATCGTGTGGCTGACGATGTACTGCTCATCGACCGATTCGAGGTAGCTGCGCCACCAGGCAGGGTCATCGGTACGCGTTCGACGTCGGGCGCGCAGCGCCTCGTGACGGACCGCGAGCGGAGCATATCGATCGATAACGGCCAGCTCCGGATGGGCTGGTTGGCTCACCCTGGTTATGGCAGGTCCGCCATCAGCTATGGCCCTTTCGAGATGGCCGATGGGCTCGTTGTCGTCGTTCGGGCCCTGAACGGGCTCACGACGTCGCAATCCGATCCTCGACCGGAGGGGCGGCGAGCGATGCTCCGGCGCATCGCGGCGACCTTCCCGCGTGCAACGCTCGACCAGCCCCGGCTCCGCGACAGTTTGACGATCGGCTGGTTCTCGCAAGCGATCTCCCGTCGGGCGCCCGAGCCGATCGCCGCCATGTTTCACCGAGCCGGGGAAGACGCCACCGGCGAGTTGTGGTTCCAGGCCGGCGAAACGAAGACGAGAATCGCTCGCGATCTCCAGAACCTTCCAGGGCTGTACGCGATCGAGCTCCGTTCGACATCGGCTCTGTTGTTCGCGTGGTCGTACCCGGGCGCCCACGGCTTCTCAGATCCCGGTGATCGCGAACCACTCGCCGAGCTCGAGGTCGAGTTGCCGCTTCCGTCGGCCGTGTTCGCCGCCATTCACCAACCAGTGCTCGGCGAGGTGCGCTACAGGGTGGATACGCGCGTGACAGAGGTGCGCGTCACGAGAACGCCGGCGCTAGCCGCCGTGGACGACTCGGATCGCAACCGATGGTGGCAGCCCGTGTCCGGTCGGCCGACGATCACGGACGGATTCGACGGAGGACCCGGGGATCTCGATGGCACTCGTACCTCCGATGGCACGGCCACATGGGCGCGTGTCCTCGGCGATGGGGTCCTCGCGCGGGACGGTGCGGGTGAGGCGGCGGTGAGAGCGAGTGTTGCCGCGCCGAATCCGGGACGAACTGTGTACTGCGTGGGGTGGACAGAAACGACCGGGGTCGAAGTGTCGGCAACCATCACTCCTCCCGGCCGAGCCCGCGGACATGGTGAGCAGGGTCGGAGCGGTCTTGTGGTCTGGCAGGACCGCGAGAATCACCTCGTGGTCAACCACTTCATCGACGACGGCTCGGTCGGAGTGTCGATCTCCGCCTTCTTGCGAACCGGGGGGCAGGAGACGATGTTCGAATGGGACGCCGTCTGGAGCAACGTGGCTCATCGCGTCCAATGGGGCCAGCCGTTCGTGTTGTCGGTCGCATGCGACGGGCAACAATTCCTCTGCCGCGTGGGAGGCGAGCCGGTGCTGTATCGAGCATTCACGGACTATCGCGTGGACGCAAAGCCGATGCAGATCCGTGGCGTGGGGCTGGTGGCGAACTGGGAATGGGGAGACGATACGGGCACCCGCTTCGACAACTTCAGCGTGCGCCCGCTCACTGTTCCGGAAGCGGGATGGTCTTCGCAGGCAAGCCGAGGAGGGCTACCGACGATATGAGCGCTTCGATCGAAGCGGTTTCCTCCGAATCGCCTTCGCCAGCACCGCTGAGTTCCGGTATGACGCACTCCTCTGGTAGATACTCGACTATCCGTCGATTGTCCGATGCGTACGTGGCGGAGGGGAACGTCCGTTGGTACAGCGTGCCGCCAGGGGTTTGCCGAACGGGTCGGAGGAGCGGATGGGGGGCCAACGTGCCGAACGCGTGCGGCCATGTCTCCCACGTCCTTTCGTATAGCGGAGGGTCGGTGTGACCCGCGACGATCGACACCGTCTGGCTGACCGACGCGTCCTTACCAGTCAGGTCGCCGGGACCACGTCGCTCGAGGTAGTTGTCGAGGATCGCGTCGTCGCCCATCAAGCGGACATGCGACAGGCCACTGACGAGACCCGCCCAGTCGGATGGCGAGAGTGGTTCCCCGCCGTGGACGTGTTCCTGGTGCGCGTTGCGCAGTGCAGTGAGCACCAGATGCCCGTCACCGCCGAGCACTCGGATCAACTCGCGGACAGCGAGCGGTTTGGCGGCGACATACGGAAGAACGTCGCTGGAAATGGCCCGCTCGAACGCGCCGTCCGGGAAGGGAAGCGACGTACCGTCTCCACATACGAATGTCGCGCCGGGCATCAAACGAGTCGCGGACAGGAGTTGCGCGAAGGAAGGATCGATGCCGATCAGGGGGCCGTTCAGCCTCCGCTGACCGATCGCCCAAAGGAGGTGTCCTGCACCACATCCGGCGTCGAGTACAGCTCCCGCGGGCACCGGGAGGGCGTCGATGAGTGCGAGACCGACGAGATAGCGCGGGGTTCCGAAGCGATAGCGGAAGTAGTTGAAGCCCTCGGGGATCGGATGCCGACGGCCGAGAAAGAGAAGTTCGACGGGATCGGCAACGACGTCCGGTCCGGGAGGCGATCCATAGAGCTCTTCGACGTCGCGAGCTCGCTCTCGGCCGCGAAGAGTCCGGGCCAGAGGACCGGCCAGGCGCCCGACACCGCGCAGGCCGGTCACCGCGTCGAGGAGTGGAAGCGTGCGCGACCGCCCCACGTCACCGAGCGCGGCCAACGCAACGGCTTCGCGCAGTCGCTGTCGCTGGACCAGCTCGGTCACCTCGTCGACGCCCGGGCTCAACATGGCGATACCACCAACGATGGGATAGGTGAACCCCGCTGCGGTGAGCGTCCCGAACTCGATCGAGCCGTCCGAGGCGCCGCCGATGGTTTGGAGCTCGAGGCGCCGATTCGACCGCGGGCAACGAAGCAACTCGAGCGCGTCGCTTTGCATCGCTCAGCCCTTGGTGGCGACGAGGTGAAGTACGTGCCAGTCGGTACCAACGTACGAGGGCGGCATGGGCTCGATGGCGTAGCCGAACCTCAGAAGGAGCGCCTCGATGTCTGCTCGCTTCCGTGCAATGCCTTCGCCGGTAGCTGCGTCGAGCTCGACGATCAACGCCGGACTCCGGCCGGCGAGCAGACCGGCCATCCCGAGAAGGCACTCCCGTTCATGACCCTCGACATCGATCTTGACCAGATCAGGCACGGGCAGTTCACCCTTTTCCAGCAGTTGATCGATGCTCACGACGTCCACCTCGAAGCTTGTAGTCACCTCAGTCGCATCGGCATCGTCGGCGATTGTCGCGCCACCGGGATGGTTCGTGAGACGGAGCGTCGCGCGACCGGCCCCGGACCCGATTGCGAGGGTTCGAACATCGAGATGAGCGAACTCGTTCAGGCGGGCGTTCGCCTCGAGGGTCGTTGCAATCTCCGGAACGACCTCGAAGGCGACGACCTTCCCGTGTGTTCCCACCCTACGCGCCGCGAGCAGCGAGAAAAATCCGACGTTTGCTCCGATGTCGAAGAACGTATCGCCTGGTCGAAGCAGCTCTTCGACCGCGTGTTGAACCGGAAGCTCGTTCGTTCCTTCTGCGTAGTTGGCCGACGAGTTGCCGGTGCTGATCCGGAGTCCGGCAGCAGGTCCACGAAGCACCGTACGTGTCGTCCCGTGCCACCTGATCCAATCGATCAGTCGCCGCGCAACCCGTCCGCCGCGGTCCAGGATTTGGGTCATTGCTCAGCCTTCCGTCCCGTCGATACCCGTCGTCCCGCCGGCTGGAAGACGTCACGACGTGCCAATTGTAGGTCTCGCATTGGCCATCGCATTCGTAAACCTGGCACAAATACCGACGCCGAATCACCGTTGGGACATTGCTGGCGGACGCTCGAGGGATCGACGTGATCAGACCGCGTATCACCGTCGGCCTTCCGGTCTTCAATGGCGAGTTGTTCCTCGCGCGGACGATCGAATCGATTCTCAGCCAGGACTTCGAGCAGCTGGAACTAATTATCGCAGACAACGGCTCGGATGACGGAACAGAGCGCATCTGTCGCGCAGCGCTCTCGGATACGCGTGTTCGCTACGAGCGTTCGGAGGTGAATCGCGGCGCTACCTGGAACTACAACCGACTCGTCGATCTCGCAAGCGCGCCTCTGTTCAAGTGGGCCGCGCACGACGATCTGCTCGCGCCATCCTTCATTCGCGCGTGCGTGGAGGAACTCGACCGAGCGCCTCATGTGGTACTTGCCTATCCGCGTACGATTCTGATCGACCATGACGGTCAGATCATCGACGCCGAGTTCGAGGATGGCCTCGATCTGCGGGATGAAGATCCGTTGACTCGCTTCCGGCGATACCTCGTTCACCCAGGCGAACAGCACCCCATCTTCGGAGTTATCCGCACCGAACCGCTACGACAGACGGGATTGATCGCGAACTGCTGGGGCGGCGACCAGGTCGTGTTGGCCTCGCTCCTGTTGCAGGCGCCGATCCGAGAGGTGAGCGATCGGCTGTTCCTCCGCCGCTACCACCCCGGCACGTCGCTTGCGGCCAATGCCAGCCCGGCCGAGGTAGCTCGCTGGTACGACCCCACCAAGCGCGGTCGTACGGCGCTGCCGCGGACCCGACTCACCGTCGAACTCGCTGGCGTTGCCTTGCGCGCCGACCTCCCGCTGACCACGCGACTGCGATGTGTCATGGCCGTGGCCACTGACTGGACGCCGCGATACTGGCGCGTTATGGCCGGGGAAGTCAGGCGGACAGTGCGGGCTGCAGTCCGTGAGAGACGCTCTCGACGATCTAACTTCGACAGGCAAGGAGCCCTATCTTGAGTCAGTTGAAGACACTCGCACGCCGCGCGGTGCCCCGGTCGGTCCGCGACGGCGGCAGATCGCTGTACTGGTCGACACGAAAGTGGGCGGAAACACGCCCGCAGGAAATCGCCATCGAAGGGTTGGTCGCCGAGCACGGCGACCGGGTACAGGCCGGTCCGTTCGCTGGAATGCGCTCGCTCACGACCATGGCCGACGGTTGTATCGTCCCCAAGCTCCTCGGCTGCTACGAGGAGGAGATCCATCATTGGGTCGAGTTGATCATCGAACGACGCCCGCGGCGAATCATCGACGTCGGGTGTGCTTCGGGTTGGTACACGACGGGGTTCGCGCTCCGCCTGCCCGAGACCGAGGTGTACGGGTTCGACCTCGACGAGGGGGCTTTGGCACGCGCGCGGACTCTCGCTGAACTCAACGGCGTCGCCGACCGGGTCCAGCTCCGACGCGAGTTGTTGACCCCCACGTCGCTGGGTGAGCTTGTCGATCCCGACGGAACAGTGGTCATGGTCGACATCGACGGTCCGGAGATCGAGCTACTCGTTCCGGAGGAGGCTCCACGGTTGCTGGAGGCCGATGTACTCGTCGAGTTCCATGACCATTTCGACCCCGCGATCTCGAGCACCATCGTCAGTCGGTTCGCTGCTACCCACGACATCCAGCGCATGTTCGCGACCGGTCGCGACCCCGCTCACTACCGGAGCCTCGACCGATTCCGCACGCGCTGGGTCCGTGAGGCAGCGGTGGCCGAACGCCGGCCGTCTCGGCCACGTCAGGAGTTCGCGCTCATGACGAGGCACACCGGGTGAGCGTGCGGTAAGGGGCCGGTTGATTCGTGGTCGATCCCTCGGCGTGAGGCGGCTGCAGGTCAAGCCCGGTGCTCACTCGAGTCGCTCGCAGCGCCCCAGTCGCTGTAGTTGCTCCCGCGGTGGCGAACGTACCGAACTGTCACCTCGGGAATGTAGGTCACCTGCATATGACGGCTCAGCCGCCACACGAGCTCCCAATCCTCGAGCGGGAAGTCGCCGCGACGGCGTGGTACTCGGCTGAATTGCAAACCTTCGCTGCGGCGGACGACGATCACGTTCGTGTCGACCAGCGACCGCTCCCTCATCTGTCGGCGCTCGAACGGTTCACCGAGAACATCGATCAGCTCTCCCGACTCGTCAACGCGCTGCAGGCGGGAGTACGTGAGCTCGGCTCCGCGGGCGTGCGCTTCGATCGCCAACTCGAGGTGACGAGGTTCCCAAGTGTTGTCGTCGTCGAGAAACGCTACGAGCCGGGAGTCGGTGAGCCGAATGCCGATGTTGCGCACAACGCCGGCGGTACCGATGTTGTGCGGAAGCTGGACGACCGTGAGCCTCGGATCGTCTGGGAGCGCGCCGTCAAGCCCGGCGCCGTCGTCAACAACGATCACGCGCTGGTCCTCAAAGGTTTGAGTCAAGGCGGACTCGACCGCGGACCCCAGTTGCACGGGCCGTCGATAGGTCGGTATCACGGTCGCAACTTCGGCGGGGGCCAGGCGGCCCAGCTGAGCACGGAATGCGGCGACAATCGCGTCCTCCGTGGCCGTCAGGCGTCGCGCCGCACGCCATCTCGTGGCCTCGAGCTTGTACTCGAACAACGGGAGCATGCCTACCGTGTGGTCGACGACCGCACGTGCCGCGGATCGACTGCGTGTTGCTTTCAACACAGCCGGACCTGTGGTGAGAGGTCCACGGCCTTCAACGCGGCCTGAAGGCGGATCGAGGAGCGAACCACCAACGGAAGGATGGACACTTCAGAGATTCAACAACGATCCGATGTCGGCGTCGATGCTGCCGATGTAGGTCGCCTTCGGGCTGGAGTTGGGATACACATAGTCAGCGAGACCCCTCGCGAGCGTCGAGTGCTGCACCACGTTGTTGCGTCCCTCGACATACACCGTGTAGTAGGCCGCGACACCTGCATCCCAGCCGAAGTAGCAGCCCTCGAACACCGTGTCGGCACCGTGCCAGTTGATCGCACCGGTCGCCGTACCGTTGAACGGGCCCGTTTGGATGAACGCCGAGTTCAGGAAGCGCGCGCCCCGTGGCCAGCCGAAACCGGCGAGGGCTTCGGTGTGGTAGGCGCCGTCGCCCAGCGGGTGGTTGACCCATGTGCCGGAGATGAGTACGTCGACGGGTACCTCTCCACCCCAGTACAGATTGCCTCCCGAGTCCACGACATTGATCGAAAGGCCCGCATGCACGGCCGAATTGATCAGATGCAGCTTCGAGGTGGCGGCACCCAGTTGCGGGAGGACGACCACCGAGCCGTTGACTCGCACGTTCGTGGCCGTTAGCTGGCC
>DASQTR010000196.1:0-6045 GCA_035641795.1 Ilumatobacter sp. | reverse complement strand
GGTGCCGACATCTCGATCAGTTCCGCTCGCAACGGTTCCGTTCCCGACGATCGCGAGATCGGGAACCCCGCGTGGAACGAGTTGCTGCTCTTCGACAACACGGGCTACACCGTTGGCGACGACGGCACGCCGGTAGCGCCGCCCGACGACGAGCGTCGCATCCGCCTCTCGTTGGCGTCCACCTTCCCGAACCCTCAAACCGCGGTCGGCGGCGTGATCTTGCTCGGCAACGCCAGCCTCGACGAACAGTCGGTGGGCACCCAGCAGATCCTCGAACGTCTCGAGGACGAGCAGTTCGAGGGCTTCGATCTCACTGTCACCGGTTCGCCGGTCTATCTGAAGGAGATCAACGACTACCTCCAAGGCGGGATGCTGAAGCTCGGCCTCGCCGCGGTCGTGGTGATGGCGATCGTGCTGGCGCTGATCTTCAACGTGCGCTGGCGACTGCTGCCACTGCTCGCCGTGTTACTAGGCGTCTTGTGGAGCTTCTCGCTACTCGGTCTGATCGGGATCGATCTCTCGCTGGTGACGATCGCCGGGCTGCCGATCCTGATCGGGCTCGGCATCGACTTCGCGATCCAGGTCCACAACCGCATCGAGGAGGAGGTGCTGCTCGACCACGACGAGCACCCGATCTCCGAGACGATGGCCAACCTCGCCCCGCCGCTGATCGCCGCCACCATCACGGGCGTCGCTGCGTTCCTCGCGTTGCGCATTTCGAAGGTGCCCATGATCCGCGACTTCGGCGTGCTGTTGGCGGTCGGGATCGTGATCCTGGTGATCGTCGGCATCGTCGTGCCCGGCTCGGTACTCGGGGTGCGCGAGTACAAACGACCGACGGGCGGCCAGCCGAAGGGTCTGTGGGTCGAGCAGGTCGTCGTCAAGCTCGGCAGCCTGCCGGTGAAGGTGGCGCCGATCATCGCCCTGGTCGGTGTCGCCCTCTTCGTGGGCGGCGTCCTCGTCGAGTCCGACACCGAGATCGAGAGCGACCCGCTCAAGTGGATCAACCAGGACAGCGAAGTGGTCGAAGACGTCGAGCGTCTGGAAGAGGAGACCGGCTTCTCGACCACGCTCGGGATCCTCGTCGAGGCGAACAACGTCTACGACCAGCACGTGATCGACATGCTGTGGGACTTCACGCTCGACGCCGAGGCGCGGGACGAGGTCGTCACCTCCTCGAGCCTGGTCAACACGATGGGCAAGATCCTGATGATCGACGGCGCGACACCGATCGCGCCGAGCGAGACCGACATCTACGACGCGTCGGCAGTGATGCCGGAGGACATCGCCGAGCCGCTCGTCAGCTTCGACGGCGACGTGCCGACGGCGGCACAGATCAACCTCCGACTGGCGCCCGCCAGCCTGGAGGAGCGGGCGGTGATCGTCGGTGAGCTCGAGGCCGACCTCCAATCGCGGATCGACGCCCTCGACATCCCGGACGGCAGCATCCTCGTGCAGGAGCTGCCGCCCGGACAAGAGCCGGTGCGCGCCGTGCCCGCCGGACTCGCCACGGTCGGTATCGGGTTGCTCGAGAACCTCTCCGCCAACCGCGCCGCGCTCACGTACTTGTCGCTCAGCCTCGCCGGCCTGTACCTCGTGCTGCGGACGCGCAGCCTGGGCCGAGCGGTGCTGGCGCTCGTGCCGGTCTTCCTGGCGATCGGCATCTCGTCGCTGGCGGTGTGGATGCTCGACATCACGCTCAGCCCGCTGACCACGGTGTCGGGGCCGCTCGTCGTCGCCAGTGTCGCCGAGTTCTCCGTGCTGATCATGGGGCGCCACATCGAGGAACGCCAGGACGGGCTCGGTCCGGTCGACGCCATCCACATGGCCGCCCGCCGCACCGGCCGCGCCTTCTTCACGTCGGCGCTCACCATCATCGGCGGCTTCGGCGTGCTGATCCTCTCGTCGCTGCCGCTGCTGCGCGACTTCGGCATCGTCGTCACCCTCAACGTCACGATCGCTCTGCTCTCCGCGCTGGTCCTCATGCCACCGATGCTCGTCTGGGCCGACCAGCTGGGCATGCTCCACCTCAAGGACCAAGAAGACATCCCGGGCGCGGTCAAGCTGGCCGCCACGTTCCCCGGCCCGGCGACGCCGACCGCGGTCGTCGGTGCGCTCGCGTTCGCCGGCGGGGCCGTCGCCAGCTACGTCTCGGCCGACACCGACAAGGGCGAGTCGACGGAGGTGTCGTACGCCCCGGTGGAGAGCACGACGACCACCACCACGACCACGACGACAACGACGACAACGACGACCACGGTGGCGCCTGGCCAGACGGTCGCGCCCGGCGAGACGGTGGCGCCCGGCGAGACGGTGGCGCCCACCACCGAGGTCGCCGGGCCCGTGGTCGATCCCACGCCGTTCCCCACGGAGCGCCCGCCCACGCCCGTGGCGGGGTTGCTGTTCGACCGCCTGACCGAGCAGGGCGTCGCTCCCAACGTCGCCAACTGCGCGATCGAAACCGCCTATCAGACCGCGGACGAGCAGACGTTGATCGAGATGGGCATCGCCACGCCCACGCCAGAGGCACTGGCGATCGTCATCCAAGGTGCGCAGGACTGCGGCATTCCGCAGGAGGCGATCGACGGTGCGATCGAGGCACAATGGCCCGACTACCAGGGCTGACGAGCCCGCGAGCGGGTGGGGTGCGCCCGCTCGCGACCCACCACTGACAGACTTCGGCGATGGCCGACCAGTGGAGCGGCGGGCAGACCGGTCCGGGGGAGCGATGGAACGTCAACCTCCCGGCCGTGATCGGTGTCGTGTTCGTGTTCCTCGTGGGCGTGATCGTCTGGGTCGTCGTGGCGTCGGCGTCGGATGACGACGGCGCCCTGCCGGGGGAGTCGGTGCCATCGGTCCCGACGTCGACCATCTCGGCCGTGACCACGGCGCCCACCACGACGCCGTTGCCGATGCCGTCGACCACGTTGGTGCCGCCAACACCTGCGCCGAGCCTGCCACCGACAGTCCCACCGACGACTCCCGCACCCACGCCACCACCTGCACCGCCGCCGACGCTGGCCCCCGCTCCGGCACCGACTGCGGCACCGACACAAGCACCGACACAAGCACCGACGACCCGCGCCCCGGCGCCGCCGACGACGGGCGCGCCGACGACGACCGGGGGGCCGACCACCACGGTTGCGCCTGGTTCGGTCGACCTCGGCGTGCCCGGCCATCCGATCACCCAGCCACCCTGCAACGGCGGGTTCATCACCGTGCTCGCTTCGGCGGTCGGCGACCAGGCGACAGCCGACAGCATGGGGGCGGTCCTCGATCAGTACGCCGGGTCGCACTACCTGCGCACAGACGTCACCTGCTCGTCGCTCACTCCGTCATCCGGTGGCCAGCCCATCTACGTGGTCTACTTCGGCCCGTACGCGACCGACCGCGAGGCGTGCGCCGCCCGCTCGCAGGGTCCCGACGATGCATACGTACGCCGGCTCAGCAACGACGTCCCCCCGAGCCACTCGGTGCAATGCGCTTGATCCCGGGGGACTGATCCCCGTCGTCGCACCGGCGCGCCCGGCGCACACTCGCCACGTGCACCACGACACGATCATGTTCGACGCCGGTGCGGCGACGTCGACCGGCAACCGGCGCCTCGCCAACGAGGACAGCCACGTCGTGGACGAGCGGTTCTGCCTCGTGGCCGACGGGATGGGCGGGCATGTCGCCGGCGGTGTCGCCAGCTCGTTAGCGGCCGCCGAGATCGCGCGTCACCTGGCCGGCGCCACCGTGATCGAGGAATCGATGCTCCACCGCGCGGTCGAGGTCGCCCACCGCCAGATCCTGCGTCGGGCCGTGCTCGACGACACCGACGGCATGGGAACGACCGTCGTGCTGGCTGCGATCGCGTGCACCCAGGACGGCTCGCCTGCGATCGCGATCGCCCACGTCGGCGATTCGCGTTGCTATCGGTTCGCCGGCGGCGAGCTCGAACTGGTGACCGCCGACCACTCGCTCGTCCACGAGCTCGTGCGCTCGGGTCGATGCAGCGTAGACGAGGCTGCCGCCCACCCGATGGCCAATGTGATCACCCGCGCGGTGGGCGTCGAGCAGCTCGCTCTCGCCGAGGTCACGATGCTGGAGGCCCGGCGCTGCCGCCTGCTGTTGTGCTCCGATGGACTGTCCGACGAGTTGCCGACGCGGACCATTGGACGGGTACTCGCCGGTATCGTCGACCCGCAGGCAGCCGCCGCTCGGCTCGTCGAGCTGGCGCTGGCAGGCGAAGCCCGCGACAACGTCACCGCCGTCGTGATCGACGTCGTGCCCACTTCCTGACCACTTCCTGCTCACCTTCCTGACCACAAAGCCATGACTCCCCACATCGACTTCTGCGGTGAGACCGCGCCCATCGAGCATCAGCCGTTCACGATCGGGCGCGACGCCGACCTCGTCCTCGACGAGAGCAACCGGCATCTCCATCGTCATTTCCTGAGCATCAGCCAACAGCACGGGATCTGGTTGCTGACCAACGTCGGCACACAGCTCACCGCGACCGTCTCGGACGGCGGCGGCCGGCTCGAAGCGTTCCTCGCCCCGGGCGCGGTGCTGCCGCTCGTGTTCGAGCTCACGGTCGTGCGTTTCACAGCGGGACCCACGACGTACGAGTTCACCGTCGGTCTGCCGGACCCGGCGTTCATAGCGGCCCGCAGCGACTCCTTGGAAGGTGGCGATACCACCGTCGGCCGCGTCGAGATGACGCCAGACCAACTGCGCTTGATCGTCGCCATCGCCGAGCCGGCGTTGCGCGGAGACGGCCGCGCCGCGACCGCGCTGCCTTCCAATCAGCAGGTCGCCCGCCGGCTCGGGTGGCGACTGACGCGGGTCAACCGCAAGCTCGACAACGTCTGTCAAAAGCTGGCCGCGCAGGGCATCCGCGGCCTCCACGGAGCACCAGGCCAACTGGCGTCGAACCGCCGGGCGCGGCTCGTCGAGTATGCGCTGGCGGTGCGCATGGTGAGCCGCGACGACCTGGCCCTGCTCGACGGAGCCTTCGGCGAACAGATCGACGACGGTGTCGATGTCGGCCTCGACGTCGGCGTCGACAGCGAGGACGCGGTCGAGGACGCGGTCGATGCCTGAGCCGGCGATCGCTGGTTACGACTCGTTCGTCCGAATCGGCCGAGGTGGGCTCGGCGACGTCTACCGCGCCGTCGAGTCGACGACCGGCGCCACCGTTGCCATCAAGGTGTTGCGTGACGTGTCCGACTCGTCGCTGGCGTGGCATCGCACGCGACGCGAATTGACGGCGCTGATGGCGCTCAGCGGTCATCCGCACGTGATCGGCCCCATCGACCTGATCGACCACACCGATGGTCCGGCCTTGGTCATGGAGTACGCGGAGGGCGGTTCGCTGGCCGACCTGCTGCGCGATCGCGAGGGCAAGCCGCAGTCGTGCCTCACGGTCCAGGAAACCGTGTTCGTCGGCCGCCAGACGGCCGGGGCCCTGATCACGGCGCATCAGCGCGGCATCGTGCACCGCGACATCAAGCCCCAGAATCTGCTGATCGATCGCTCCGGGCAGATCAAGTTGTGCGATTTCGGAATCGCCGCCCTGACTCACGACGAGGAGTACCGCACGCGAACCAACGCGGTCTCGACTCGCTACGCCAGCCCGGAAGACCTCGAGCACGACGACCCCGTCGGACCGGCGTCGGACGTCTACTCGCTTGGCGCAACGATGCTGCACCTCGCGCACGGGGCGCCGCCTTCCTTGCGCGACCGACTCTCGCCCTGGGTGCCCCCGAACACCGATGACATCGATCTCGCCGCGCTCGACGAGCTCATCGCGCGATGTCTGAATCCCGACCCCGCGACCCGTCCCACGGCGACGGAGCTGCTGCAAGGTCTGCACGAGCTCGACCCGTTCGATCCCGCCGAGCGCGTGACCGCGCTGGCTGTGACGATGCGGCCGCCTTTCGACGAGCCCTTGATTCGCTTCGACGACGCCACAACGGTGCACCCAGACGCCGAACCGGCCGACGAACGCGATCAGCCCATGCTCGTGGCCCGCCCGAGAATCGAGACGTGGGATCCGCG
>DASQTR010000195.1:0-2511 GCA_035641795.1 Ilumatobacter sp. | reverse complement strand
AACCTCAACCCGGCCAAGATCATCATGGGTGACGCCGGCGCGCTCTTCCTCGGATTGCTCATGGCGACGACGACGATCACGGTCGGTGGCCGGACCGCCGATCAATTCAGCGGTCAGACGTACTTCTTCTTCGCGCCATTGTTCATCCCGCTCGTGATCCTCGGCATCCCGATCCTCGACACCGCCTTCTCGTTCTTCCGCCGCGTCTACCGGCGCACCGCGTTCCACGTCGCCGACAAGGACCATCTGCATCACCGGCTGATGCGCCTCGGTCACACCACGCGCAGAACGGTCGCCATCCTGTGGCTGTGGACGGCGTTGCTGTCGGCGATCGTGCTCCTACCGACGTACACGAACCAGGGGAACGCCATCGTCCCGCTCGGCGTGGCCGCGCTCGGCCTCGTGCTGTACGTCGTGTTCCATCCCGGCGTCCGCTCCGCCCGCGACGCCGCTCTCGATCCCGCCGATCCTGCCGCCCTGAGCGACGACGTCGTCGATCTCGCCGCCCGCCGCCAGCAGCAGGAAGAGCGCTCCGGGACCTAGCCCGCCGGCGCCGCTGGCCTCGGCGAGGGACTTCGGACGAGACTCCAGATTTGACGCCCTCTCAGGGCGCCGGTACATTGTGATTACATTCACAAGCTCGGGCGGCGACCCGAGCGCCAGTGGAGCGAGCAGTCGTGACGGCACATCCGGGCGCGGAGGGGCGAGCTGAGAGGTCGTGGGCCGAGCGGCGGTCGCTGAACAACGCCTTCGGCGAGGCCCTCGCCTACGCGTTCGAGTTCGCAGTCACGCCGGTGCTCTTCGCCGGGCTCGGCTGGTTGCTGGACCGGTGGCTGGGCACGGAGCCGGTGTTCATCGTGGTGCTCGCAGCCTTCGGCTTCATCGGCGTGTGCATCAGGACGGTGTACCGGTACAAGGACAAGGTCGAGCTCGAGGAGGAAGGGAAGCCGTGGACTCGCCGCCGCCGGTAGAACGGCGCATCGCCGTGGACCTCGCACGCCACGGCCTGCTGGTTGCTCCGGCCATCGTGCTGCTCGCGGGCATCTTCGGAGGCGTCGACGGCGCCGCGAGCGCCGCCCTCGGCCTGGGTGTCGTCGTCGTGAACTTCTTGGTTGCCGCGGTCAGCCTCGAGTGGGGGGCCCGCCGCGGGGGAAACACGCTGTTCGCCGTCGCGCTGGGCGGGTTCCTGTTGCGCATGGTGTCGATCCTGGTCGTGATGCTCGTCGCCGATGCGCTGTTCGGATGGGCGGACGTCGTCGTGCTCGGCGTCACGCTGTTCGTCACCCATCTCGGGTTGCTCTTCTGGGAGCTACGCTCCGTCAGCTTCTCCCTGGCCGCGCCCGGTCTGCGGCGCGATCAGCTCGCCGCCACCAACGACAACGGAGTCGTGAAGTGACGATCCTCGGTCAGCTCGATTTCCCGCCGATCAGCCATCTGACCCGGTGGCCCGACTTCCTCTTCGACGGCACGCCGTATGCCGTCAACAAGACGGCGCTGATCTACGTCGCCTCGGTCGTGATCACGATGACGTTCTTCTTCGCCGCCGGCCGGCGGGCGCAGCTGGTTCCGCGGGGCGTGCAAAACATTGCCGAGTCCAGCCTCGAGTTCATCCGCGAGGGCATCATTCTCCAGACGATCGGTCCGGAAGGGATGCGCTACCTGCCCTTCCTGACCACGATGTTCTTCTTCATCTTCTTCGCCAACCTGTTCGAGATCATCCCGTTCGTGCAGTTCCCCGCGAACGCCAGTTTCGCGGTGCCGCTCATCCTGGCCGGGCTCGTCTGGATCATCTTCAACGTCGTCGGCGTCGTGAAGCAGGGTCCGATCGGCTACCTGAAGAGCTCGCTGTTCCCGCCCGGCGTTCCGAAGGCGTTGTACATCCTCGTCACTCCGATCGAGCTGGTCTCGATCTTCCTCGTCAGGCCGTTCTCGCTCGCGATCCGGCTCTTCGCCAACATGCTCGCCGGCCACCTCATCCTGGCGACGTTCGCGCTCCTCTGCGCAGCGCTGTTCTCGACGACCCTGCTCGTCGCCATCCTGCCGTTCTCGTTCGGTCTGCTCATCGCGCTGACCGCGTTCGAGATCCTCGTGGCCGGGCTGCAGGCGTTCATCTTCACGATCCTCACCGGCGTCTACGTCGGGAGTTCCATGCACCCCGATCACTAGGGAGGCTCCCTTGCTCGATCTTCTCCTGTTGGCGCAACAAGAAGCCGGTGAGCTCCAGGCGGGTCTCACCGCCATCGGCCGCGGGGTCGTCTACGGCGGCGCGGCCATCGGTCCCGGCATCGGCATCGGGCTCGTGGTCGGCAACGCCATCACGGCGATGGCGCGCCAACCCGAGGCCGCCGGCACCGTGCGCACCACGATGTTCCTGGGTATCGCGTTCACCGAGGCGCTCGCCCTGTTCGGCTTCGTGCTCACCTTCATCGTCAGCGGCTAGGAGCGAACGATGCGGATCCGACTACTCGTCGCGGCCGGTCTGATTGCCCTCGTGGGCGTCGTCGCGTCGCC
>DASQTR010000194.1:0-7387 GCA_035641795.1 Ilumatobacter sp. | reverse complement strand
ATCGAGCGCATCTCGGCAGCCGCGCTGCCGATCTTCCTCACGGTGCTCAAGCGCTTCGGCCCGGGCAACTCCGGTTCGCTCAGCTTCCCGATCGCGGGTTGGACGCTGGCGATCGACGTCCCCGCACGCAAAGCAGGACTCTCGCAGTTGCTCGCCGGCTTCGACCGTCTGGTGCTCGATGCAGGTGGGCGGTTGTACCTCGCCAAGGACTTCCACACCACGCCTGCCGCCGTACGCCGCGGCTATCCGCGTCTCGACGAGTGGCTCGCCGTTCGGGAGCGCGTCGACCCTGCGGGCGTTTGGGCGAGCGACCTCGGCCGGCGCCTCCGGCTGACCCGATCGAAGGCCGGTTAGCCGTATGCAGAACGCGCTCCAGGAACCGCAGACGATCGTGCTGCTCGGCGGCACGAGCGAGATCGGACGTGCGATCGTCGACGAGCTGCTGGCACCGGTGACGCGCACCCTTGTGCTCGGTTGCCGGCATCCCGACAAGGCGCAGCCGGAGCGCTTCGCGCGTGATGGTCTGAGCGTCGACGTCGTCCACTTCGACGCCACCGACACCGCCGGACACGAGCAGTTCGTGCGCGACCTTGCCGGGCGCCACGGCGATCTCGACGTCGTCATCGTCGCCTTCGGCGTGCTCGGATCGCAGTCCGACTTCGACGACGATCCAGAGGCCGCAGCGGAGGCGGTGCAGGTGAACTACACCGGCGCCGTCAGCTCCATGCTTGCTGTGGCGTCACAGATGCGGCGCCAGGGGCACGGTCACATCGTCGTGATGTCCAGCGTCGCCGGTGAGCGCGGTCGCGCCTCCAACTACGTGTACGGATCGTCGAAGGCCGGGCTCGACGCCTTCGCCCAGGGGCTGAACGACGCGCTGGCAGGGTCGGGCGTGAAGGTCACGGTCGTTCGCCCGGGTTTCGTGCACACGAAGATGACGCGCGGCCTGAAGTCGGCTCCGTTGGCCGCCACTCCGCGCCAAGTGGCAGAGGTCGCCGTGAAGGGGATGAAGGCCGGCAAACACACCGTGTGGGCGCCGCCCGCGCTGCGCTACGTGTTCACGGTCCTGCGGCACGTCCCGCGGCCGATCTTCCGACGACTGCCGCTCGGCTAGCCCGCCCTCGCGCGGCCCCGGTGTTGCCTCACGTTGTTCCGGTTTGCGGTCGCTTCTGCTCTTGAAGATGAAGTAGCCCGACCCTCGCGTGTGGGTTCCCGTTGTTCGACCCTACGGAACTGGATGACGCAACCGGACGGGGCCGGTGCTCCTCGCGCGAGTGGACAGGCTGGCCTGTCCTGAAGGGCGCACCGGACAGGGGTTTCCTGACAGGCGAAATGCACCCGCAAACGGAACGACGTGACACAACACGCGCGACGGCACCCCGTCAGTCTTCAGCGGGCCGAGGGTACGTCCCCGTGATGTCGGCCGGGCTGACGCCGCCTCCCTCCGCACAACGTTCGAAGAGCAGGACGAGGTTGTCCTCGTACCGCTCCGTCAGGCAGAAGTTGTCGGCGACCGCCTGGTTGGCCTCGTCGCTGAGGTGCTCGTCGGAGGCGTTCGGCTCGTGCCACCCGGTCCATATGTTGGTCAGCACGAGGAAATCCGATTCGGAGATCTCCTCGGCGAGACCGGAACCGGCGCGATCCGCGAGCCCCGGGTCCATCTCGATGTACTTCGTGCCCGGCTCGAGTTCGGGAAGGAGGTAGTACACCGACACGTCGCTGTAGATCGTGCGGCTGAGATCGGCCGGGCCGACGATCAGGCGGTCGCCGGGCTCGAATCGCTCGGCAAGCTCCGGAATCACGGCATTCAGCGCGTCGGCCACCGCCCTGTCACCGAACCAGAAGCGCTTGCCGTTGCGCTCGACGAGGAAGGGCGGCGGTAGGTCGCCCAGCGACACACGCGTGTGCAGCAGGTGATGACGGTATGTGTAGAACGGGCAGATCACGAGCATCAGCACGCCGACGACCGCTGTCGCGAACAGCGACCGGCCGGCCGCCGCGGGTGCGTGATCCGCGCCCCAGAGTGCGAGCAAGGGAACGAGCAGCGACCACGACACGACGGCCACCCACGCGAGGTGCGTCGAGTCCGGCCGTTGCAACGCCTGGGGCAGGATGCCGAGGCCGAACAGCCCGGCGATCAGCAACGCCGTCAACGCCGCGCGGGGCGACGGTGCGTCTCGCCTACGCATCCACCACGCAGCCGCCGGCACCACGACGGCGATCACCATCACGGCGAAGAACCAGAAGAACAGCTGGTGGTTGGCGGCCATCGCCGGCAAGGGCCACGCCGGCGGCACGCCCTCCGCCACAGCTTGCAGCGCGCCGTCGATGATGCCCCAGCTAGGTGGCCGCGGCAGCTCACGGCCCGGCCGCAGACGTACGACGGGGTCGAGCACCATGCCCTCGAACGCCGTGCCGAGGCCGGCGTCGACGAGGTGCCACCAGAGCGGTAGCAACCCGACGAACAACCCGGCAAGTAGCCACCGCAACTCGGTTCCCCGCCGCCAGATCGCAAAACCGAGCGCGAGAATGAGCGCGAGCGCGAGGTCGGGCCGATAGCCGAGTGCCAGGCCGGCCAGCCCGCCCGCCCACCACCAGTCGCGAACACGGTCCTCGCCCTGGCGGCCGCGGACGGCGAACACGACCGCCCACAGGCCCAGTGCGACACCTCCGTGCCAGGCCAGCGCCGACAGCCCGATGGGCGTCAGGATCAGCATCGTGGCGACGAGCGCCGCCCCCGTCGCGGCCAGGTGGCCGGCGACGCGGGCGAGGGCGTAGACGGCGAACACGATTCCCAGATGCTGGAGCAGCCCGAACGTGCGCTCGCTCTCGAGCGAGTCGCCGAAGACGCGGTACCAGACGGCGAGCGCGTCCAGCGACGCCGGTCCGTAGAGGTGGAGGAAATCGGCGTTGGGCACCTCGCCGTCCTGTACCAGCCGAGGAAAGACGAGCATGAAGCCCTCCTCCATCGACGATCCGGTCGCCTTGTACAAGCCCCGCAGGGGCAGTGCGACCGCGAACCCGATCGTCAGCCACGAGAGCAACGACGGCAGCGCGGTGCGGTCGAGCCGCCAGCGCATTGGTCCCCCCAGCGCGAACGGGACCGGGACGTCGGCTGGCACGGCGACACGGTAGCGACGATGTCGTCAGCCCGCCGGGAATCGAGCGGTTCCGGCGCGCGCGCCCGATGTCACGCCTATCGTCTCTGCGTGCTCCCGGCCGAGGCGACGCCTGACACGCCGCCCGCCGGCGTCGAACTGGCGTGGTACGTCGACGACTTGAAGCGGCGCGGTATCCGGCGTGTGCACGTCTTGGCGTGGCGCGACCTCGACGACATGGACGCCGGCGGCTCTGAGGTACACGCCGACGAGTTCATGTCGCGGTGGGCGGCACACGGACTGGACGTCCTGCACCGAACGTCGGCCGCGGTCGGGCTGCCGGTCGCCGACACGCGCAACGGGTACTCGGTGATCAGGCGGGGCAGCCGCTATTCGGTCTTCCCCCGAACCATCGCCGCCGAGGTGTCCCGGCGCATGGGGCGTTTCGATGCGCTGGTGGAGATCTGGAACGGGGTGCCGTGGTTCTCGCCGGTCTGGTGCCGCAGGCCGCACATCACCGTGCTGCATCACATCCACGGACCGATGTGGGAACAGATCATGCCCGGACCGCTAGCCGCCGTCGGCCGAGCGCTGGAGGCCCGGGTCGCACCACGCTTCTATCGGCGCAGCCTCACGGTCACGCCCTCCGACGCCACTCGCGAGGAGCTGCTCGAACTCGGCTTTCGCGCCGATCGTGTGCGGGCGTTCGCCAACGGCGTCGACGCCTTCTTCTCGCCGGGCGGCGACAGGACGCGCCATCCGTCGATCCTCGCCGTCGGCCGGCTGGCACCTGTTAAGCGCTTCGAGCTGGTGATCGACGCCGCGGTCGAGGCCCGCATGCGGGTGCCAGGGCTGACGGCGACGATCATCGGCGAGGGACCGCTGCGGGGGGAGCTGCAGCGGCGGATCGACGCTGCCGGCGCCTCCGACTGGATCCACATCAAGGGCCGGATCGACCGCCATCAGTTGGTGGCCGAATACAGGCGCGCGTGGCTCGTCGTGAGCGCCTCGCTGGCGGAGGGGTGGGGATTGAGCTTGACGGAGGGCGCGGCTTGCGGCACACCGGCCGTGGCGACCGACATTCGGGGCCACCGCAGCAGCGTGGTGGCGGACGTGACCGGCGTGCTCGTCGATCCATCTCGCCTCGGCACCACGATCGCCGACGTACTCAACGATGATCCTCGTCGGGAAGCGTTGACCGCAGCGGCGCTGGAGCGGGCTCGCACTCTGACATGGGATGCGTCCGTACTGGGGATCACCAGTTGCCTCCACGCCGAGGTGCTGCGAAGAACGGGTGTCTGACACCACGTCAGTGGTGTCAGACACCAAGCGGTCCGAGTGATGCCGAAAGCGCAGTAGCGTCGCGGCCTCGTGCGTGCCGTGATCGTGTTGCCCACCTACAACGAGCGTGACAACGTCGAGCCGTTGCTGCGCGCCGTTCGTGCAGCCTGTGACATCGACGTTCTGGTGGTCGACGACAACAGCCCCGACGGCACCGCCGATCTCGTGCGCGAACTGGGCAGCGAGTTGGGGGGCGTCGAGGTCCTGCAGCGCGAGAACAAGTCGGGGCTCGGCAGCGCCTACCGGGCGGGCTTCGACAAGGTGCTGGGTGCCGGTGGCGACGCCGCATACGACGTGGTCGTCTCGATGGACGCCGACCTCAGCCACGACCCGGCGGTGCTGCCCGTGATGCTGGCTCTGATCGACGAGGGTGCCGACACCGTGATCGGGTCACGCTACGTGCGCGGCGGCGGCACGACCGATTGGCCGATCCGCCGCCAGCTGCTGTCGAAGTGGGGCAACGCGTACACCCGCCGCCTGCTGCGGCTCACGCCGCACGATTGCACCTCCGGCTATCGCGCATACCGCGCCTCGGCGCTCGCCGCGATCGATCCCTACGACACGTCTGCCGAGGGCTACGCGTTCCTGACCGAGCTGGTGCGTCGGCTCACGCGGCACGGCTACCGGATCGTGGAGACCCCGATCGTGTTCCGGGACCGAACGCGCGGCAAGTCGAAGATGTCGGGGCGGATCATCGCCGAGTCGATGCTGCTCGTGACCAAGTGGGGACTCACCGATCTGCTTCGGCCGCGCCGCCGGCCACCGCGCGTGTGACCGTCCGACGGGCTGCGATCCGCCGCCGCACACCGGCCAGCGCCAGCAGCGAGCGTGCCGCCGGCAACGTGTGCAGCTTCGATCCTCCGACGTCGTGCCATTCACGGAGCGGCACCTCGACGATCTGGCCCGCACCGATCGGCAGCAAACCTCGGGCCGGATGGAGCAGGCGTGCCAGCAGTTCGACGTCGAACGACCAGCGGTCCGGAAACGGATCGACGAGCGCCGCGCCCAGTGTGTCGCTGACGCGGAAGAGCTTGGCGCCGCACTGCGTGTCGTAGACGGCGACATCGAGCGCCAGGCTGGCGGCAGTGGCGTACAGGCGTCCGAGGTAGTGGCGCGTCGCCTTGCGTCGGATCGAGTGGCCGAGCAGCGCCACCCGGCTGGCCAACACGGCCTCGAGCCGGGGGTCCTTGGTGATCACGGCCAGCAGGCGCTCGACCTCCGGAACCGGGGTGGCGAAGTCGGCGTCGACGTAGCCGACGATCGAGGCACCGCCGGTCACCGCCGCTTGCATGCCGGCGCGCACCGCCTCCGCCTTGCCGCGGTTGCGCGCCAGATGGATCACCGTGACGGCGCCGCCCGGGGCGCGCTCGGCGACCTGGTCGAGCAGCGCCGGCGTCCGGTCGCTCGACCCGTCGTCCACCAGCACGAGCCGGTCGACGACCTGCGCAAGTTGCTCGAAATTGCCTGCGTCGAAACGGGCCGCCTCGTCGTAGCAGGGGACGACGATCGCGCTGGTCACCGGGTCAACCCGAACGCCCAGTGTGACAGGCCCGTCAGGCGGCGCCCCAGGTTCGGGAACCGGTGCGTGGCGCCGGAGTCGAGGGCGAGCATGCCGCGCACGAGCCGCGTCGTGGTCGGCCCGTGATGCCACTCGCCGACGCCGTGATTGCCGCTGTCATCGACGCCCCGGCGGTTGCCGATCCGTGCTCGTGCCCGCTCCAACGCCACGCCCGCCGCCCGCGGCGCGACAAGACTGGGAAACAGCGGCCCGTGGTCGACGACCTCGATCCACGGCGCGACCTCGTCGAGCAGCCGCTGGGCGGTGTAGCGGCGGTGATGGCGGAGGGCGCGATCGTGGCTCCCGAACAACGCCGGGTGGGCGGGTACGGCGACGAGCGCGGCGGTGCCGGCTGATGTCAGCCGCCGCAAGTCGTGCTCGATGAACCGCGCCGGGTCGGGGATGTGCTCGAGCACATCGAGCAGGAGCACGAGGTCGAAACCGGGCGTCGGCGGGTCGGCGGTGCGGACCAGTCGCCGGTCGTCGGTGGTCAGCTCGAGTTCGTTGTAGTTGATGTCCCAACAGACGACCTGCTCGGCGTGCGGCAGGTCAGCCAGGAGCGACTGGCTGAACCAACCGTCACCGGCACCGACGTCCAGCACACGCCGGGCGGCGAGTGCGCCATGATCGGCTAGCACGCGGCGGTACGCCCGGAAGCGCTCGATCTCCCACGGGTGACGGCTCGTCGCCGTCCCGCGTTCCGAAAGATCCATGCCGGCGGAGGCTACAGTCTGGCCCGCCGACGGCCCGGTGACGCCGTCTCGGCGCCGCGACCATGACCGAGACGTACGTCGAAGCCGAACCGCGCTCTGTGGACGGCGGCGTCGCCGGTGTGTACCGCGAGCCCTCGCCCGCGTGGCGATGGGCCGCACGCGCGGCGGTGCTGTTGCCGATCGTCGTCGCCGTGGTGCGGGCGCTCGTCAACGGGTGGTTCCCGATAGGCGACGCGGCGCTCTTGGCGATTCGCGCCTACGACGTGGGGACGCCCCATCATCCGCTGCTCGGATCGTGGACGTCTGCCTCGTTCGCGCTCGGGATCGACGTCAACAACCCAGGCCCGCTGTACCCCGATCTGTTGGCTCCGTTCATGTGGACGTTCGGGCGGGCATTCGGGATCGCCACCGCCACCGCGATCGGCGTCGGCACGATCAACGCCGCCGCCGCGCTCGGTACAGCGCTCGTGGGCGCGCGCATCGGCGGGTGGCGCGCGGAGCGCTGGATGCTGCTGCTCGTCGCAGGCTTGATGTGGTCGATGGGGAGCGAGTTGCTGATCGACATCTGGCAGCCGCACGCGTTGCTGCTGCCGTTCTGCGCGCTGGTGGCGCTGACCATCGCAGTCGCCTGCGGCGATTTGATCATTCTGCCGGTGTGGGCCGGCGTGGCCTCTTTG
>DASQTR010000193.1:0-9510 GCA_035641795.1 Ilumatobacter sp. | reverse complement strand
ATCGTCGATCTCTTCCGCGACGACTCGCTCAGCGGCTGGGGCAAGGCGGGCTGGATCATCGTGTTGATCGCCTTGCCGTTCCTCGGCCTGCTGATCTATGTCATCGCCCGCGGCCGGGGTATGACGGAACGCGCCTTCAAGGAGTCAGCCGAGGCCAGGCAGTCGTTCGACGACTACGTGCACACCGTGTCGGGCGGGGGTCCCGCGTCCGAGATCGAGAAGGCCAATGCGCTGCACCTCGCCGGGAAGCTCTCCGACGACGAGTTCGCTCAACTGAAAGCGAAGATCCTCACTTGATGCGGCGCGCGATCGCGCTCGTCGTCCTCCTCGTCCTGCTCGCCGGCGGATCCGCTGCGCCCGTTCGAGCGCAGCAACCGGCGGCACCCGCACAGACCCCAAATGCTGACGCGGCCCAGCAGCTGGCGGAGCGCTTCGCGCCGATCGTCATGCTCAAGCAGCAGCGCGAGGACTGTGACCCCGACGGCGAGCCCTACCGTCCGGGACCGGTCGACATCGTCCTCGACAATCCTTCCGTCGCCCTGCGTCAGGTCGGCAACGACGACCCGGTGGTGAAGTGGGCTCCCAGTGCCTCCGACCTGTTCGGGCTCAACCAGGGCTTTTACATCGACTTCCCCGGCAGCGCGCTCTCCCCGGGCTGCGTCTACGAGCGCGACTTCTCGCAGTACACCGGCGACCAGCCGGCGGTTGTCTACGCCCACATCGTCCACGACCCCAACCGGCGCGATCGGCTGTTCCTGCAGTACTGGCTCTACTGGTACTTCAACGACTGGAACAACAAGCACGAAAGCGACTGGGAAGGCATCACCCTCCAGTTCGAAGCGGCGACCATCGAGGAGGCACTCGCCGGCGAGCCGCTGGCGGTCGGGTATTCGCAGCACGAGGGCGGTGAACGCGCCGAGTGGGACGACACCAAGCTGACCCGCGAAGGCGATCACCCCGTCGTCTACTCCTCGGCGCGATCGCACGCCAGCTATTACGGGTCGGCCGTGTATCTCGGGCGTGGCGCCAGCGAGGGCTTCGGGTGCGACACGACCACCGGCCCGTCCGATCGTGTGGTCCCCGAGGTGGTCGTGCTGCCAGACAGCGTCGACGATCCGAACGATCGCCTGGCCTGGCTCTCGTTCAACGGCCGTTGGGGCGAGCGCCAGGGCGGTCCCTTCAACGGGCCAACCGGGCCGGCCTCGAAGGCACGCTGGCTCGACCCCGCGCCGTGGTTCGAAGACCTCCGCGACGACAGCGTCGTGATCCCGGGTGGCGAGTCCGGAGGCAAGTCGGTCGTCAACGTCTTCTGTGACGTCGTCGAGCGGGGCTCGCAAGCGCTGATCAATTTCAAGATGTCACCCGGCCAGGTGGCGGTCACGCTCCTTGTCGCGGCGCTGCTCGTCATGTTCCTGCTGCGCCGCACGTCTTGGGACGAGGTGGAACCGCGTCCGATCCGCCGGCGGCGGAGGCTGGGCCAGATCATCCGCGCCGCGATCGAGGCGTACCGTCGGGAACCGCTGGTGTTCCTGTTCTTCGGCTTGGTGTACATCCCGGCGGCGGTGCTAGCCGCATTGGTCTCCGCGCTGCTCGACCTGATCCCGTTGTTCGACCGGATCAGAGCCCTGCTCGGCAACGCCAGCGGGACCAACCTTGTCGTAGCGCTCCTGATCGGGAGCCTCGTCAACCTCGCCGCCTTCGTGGTGGTCAACTCGACGGTGGCCGACTACCTCGAGCGCGACGCGCACGGCATCGACGGTGCCGTCGAATCGTTCAAGCGGGTGCTGGCTCGCTGGCGCGACCTGGGGGGTGCGTTCGGGCGCGCCTACGCGATCGTGTTCGTGCTGTTGATCAGCACGATCGGCTTCCCGCTGGGCGTGTTCCTGCTCGTGCGTTACCAGTTCATCGCCCAAACGGTGATGCTCGAGGATCTCGACGGAAGGCGGGCGCTGCGCCGCAGCGGACGCCTCACCAACCGCCGCTGGCTGCACACGGCCGTGGTGTCGGCGGGCCTCAACGGACTGGTGATCGTCTCCGCCGTGACAGCCGGCCTGCTCCTGCTCGTGCTGGTGCCGGGCCTGCCGCTGTGGGCCTTCTCCGCGCTCGCCGCCGTCGTCTACGCCTTCCTGGTGCCGCTGGCGGCGATCTCGATGACGCTTCTCTACGGCGACGCCGTCTCCGAGCACGAAGCGCTGCCGCCGGCCGACCTGCTGCCTGACGAGGACGACCGCAAAGTGATGGCCGCACACCGCGCCTAGCGACGCGGAGCAGCTTGCTGCAACCGAGCGGTTGATAGGTCAGCTTGCGGCTGCTCGGACGCAGTGCTCCAGCAGCCAGCTGAGGTAGGCGTAGAGGTGGTATTCGGCCGAGTTCTCGACGCGGTCGTCGACCTCGTCCTGGGTCGGGTCGTCCGTGACGCCGAGCATCGTGCCCAGCACCAGCCGGATCGCGTTCAGCGACTGCATGAAGTCAAGCAGGCCGACCTCGTCGACCACCCGGTCACTCTTGCGCTCGGCCGTCAGCACCGTCTCGACGCGTTCGATCGCCTCCAGTTTGGACTGTACGAGGTCGTCGCGCATCAGCCTCTGGTACTCCGCCTCGGCGGCTTCGTCGTCGGGGTGGGCGACGGGAAACAGCCGTACCACGAGCAGGCGTTCGGAGCTGTCCGGCGCCGGGTTGGTGAGCAGCTGCCGCAGCTCGTCGAGCAGGCGCACGACCAGCATCGACTCGTCCTCGCCGAGCTCGATCAGGAATCCGTTGCCCGACTCGCGCACGGGTGAGCGTCGCCGCCTCACGTGTCGTCGCCGTCCTTCTGCATCGTCGCCCAGAGGCCGTGCTCGTGGAGTCGGAACACGTGCATCTCGGCCTGCTCACGCGAGCCGTTCGCCACGACCGCCTTGCCCTTGTGGTGGACGTCGAGCATCAGCTCGGTGGCCTTCTCGAGTGAGTAGCCGAACAGCTTCTGCAGCACGTAGGTGACGTAGCTCATCAGGTTCACCGGGTCGTTCCACACGATCACGATCCACGGATGATCCGACGCGACGAGCTCGTCCTGCTCGGGTTCCTTGACCCGCGTCGGTTCGAGCGTTGTCGGCACGCCCATAGTGTGCCCCCGTCCGGCGCTGGAGTGGGTGGCGAGCCGCCCGCCGCGTACGATGGGCCGGCCATGTCCGTTGGTAGCCGACCTCTCGTTCCCTCGCGGTTGGCGCCGGGCGGGGTTACCCACGGCGGTCGCCAAATGGCGACCTCCAAGGTCGGCGCCTACATCGCCCTCACCAAGCCGCGGATCATCGAACTGCTGCTGGTCACGACCGTGCCGACGATGGTGCTCGCGGAGGGCGGCTGGCCGTCCACGTGGCTGGTGACCGTCACGCTGATCGGCGGGACGCTGGCCGCCGGCGGCGCCAACGCCATCAACATGTACGTCGACCGCGACATCGACCGGCTGATGGTCCGCACCCGCAACCGCCCGCTCGTCACGGGCGCCATCGCCCCTCGCGACGCGCTCGTGTTCGCCGTCGCGCTGGAGGTCGCCGCGTTCGCCGTCCTGTGGGCCGGCGCCAACCTGCTCTCTGCGGTGCTGGCGCTGTCCGCGACCGCCTTCTACGTCGGCGTGTACACGCTCTGGTTGAAGCGCACGAGCACACAGAACATCGTCATCGGGGGCGCCGCCGGGGCGGTGCCCGTGCTCGTCGGTTGGGCCGCCGTCGAGAACGACCTGAGCGCGACGCCGGTCGTGCTGTTCGGCGTCATGTTCTTCTGGACGCCACCCCACTTCTGGGCGCTGGCGATCCGCTACGCCGACGACTACCGCGCCGCCAACGTGCCGATGCTGCCCGCCGTCGTGCCGCTCGCGAATGCTGTGCGGCAGATGATCGGCCACACGCTGGCGATGGTGGCCTGCAGCCTCTTGCTGGTGCCCGTGGCGGACCTCGGACCGATCTACGCCGTCGCTGCCGCCGTGCTCGGGGGCGTCTTCATCGCCGCCACCGTGTGGCTGAGCCGCAAGCCCACCCCGGCCAACTCGATGCGCGTGTTCGGGTACTCGATCACGTACATCACGTTGCTGTTCGGGGCGATGATGCTCGACGTTCTGTTCTGACCGTGGAAGCCGGCCTGCTCGAGGCGGCGCCAACGCCGGCCGAACTGCTCGCTCGACTCGGCATCGACACCGATCATGTCGCCACGTTGCTGGTCGACCTGCAAGCCGCGATGCAGCGCCGGGTCGCCGAGATCAGCGAGCAGGAACGCGCTGGGGAGCCGGTGTTCCCGATCGTCGACTTCGCCGACGTGCTCGCCGGCCGAGTTACCGATAACGCCCGAGATGCGATCCGTAACGCCGGCTGCGCCGTGCTGCGCGGCACGTTCGCGCGCGCCGAGGCCGAGGCGTGGGACGCAGAGGTGGCGGAGTACGTCGCGCAGAACGCCGTCCGCGAGCGGTTCCTGGAGAAGCATCCGGGTGCGGCCGACGCCGCTCGGATCTGGCCGGTCTACTGGTCGCGTCCCCAGGTGGCTGCGCGCCAACACAGCCGAATGGCCACCGCCCGCCGATTCCTCAACGGTCTCTGGATCTTCGAGTCGCCCACGATGCGCTGGTTCGAACCCGATCACGACATCGGGTATCCCGATCGTGTCCGCCGGCGTGAACCGGGCGCGTTGTCGAAGGGCCTACCGGCGCACGCCGACTCGCCGTCCGTCGGCGGCTGGCGGGTGGCGGAGAACCAGGCGGTGTTCGCGCCGCTGCTCACGGGAGGTATCGCCGCGTACGACCCGTTCGACGCCGCCTACCGAACGGGCGCCCGGATCGAGTCACCGGTTCCATGCACGGTGTTCCGGACGTTCCAGGGCTGGACCGCGCTGTCGGAGATGCACCCCGACGACGGCGTGCTGCACGTCGTCCCCATCCCGGCCGCGGTCGGATACCGGCTCGTGCACGGGCTGGCGGCCGAACTGGGGCTGCTCGGCGCGCCGGTCGCGGCACCGCGGCGGGACGCGGCAGACGAGATGCTGCTCGCTGGGCTGGTGCCGGTTCCGGCCGTCGAGCCGGGTGACACCGTGTGGTGGCACGGCGACCTGTACCACTCGGTCGGTGACGCTGCCAACGACTCGCGTTGGGGCAACGTGATGTACATCGGCGTCTCCCCCCGGTGCCCACGCAATGAGGTGTACGCGGCGACCATGCTCGACCGCTTCCAACGCGGCGCCAGCCCGGTCGACTTCGCCGCCGACGACCTCGAAGTCGACGTCGTCGGCCGGGCCACCATCGAGGACCTCAACGCTCTCGGCCGCGCCCAGTTCGGGCTCGAGTCGACCAAGCGCGATTGAGCCGCGTCGAACCGGGGATTTCCTTGCGTACCAGGACCGGCCAGTAGTGTGCGGTCGGTATTGTCGCGGCCGTCCAAGGCGCCTATTCGAGCAGCAGCAAGGAACCATCCACGTCTTATGACGACGATCGAAACCCATGCAGAAGCCGCAAAGGGGTCGGCGCTGGAGTCGTTCGTCAGTGGAGTGGCGGCCTGGTCCGTGACGACCGATCACAAGCGCATCGGTCGTATCTACGTGGGCTTCGGTCTGCTCGGCCTGCTCGCCGTCAGCGTGCTCGGCGTGTTGCTCGGCATCGAGCGCGCCTCGGAGAGCGAGCTGTTCGACTCCGGATCGCTGCTGCAGATATTCCAGGCGCAGCGCGTGGGTCTCGCCTTCGCCGGGGTGATACCGCTGACGTTGGGCCTGTCCATCGCGGTCGTGCCACTCCAGCTCGGCGCTCGCCAGATCGCCTATCCGCGCCTCGCTCTGACCGGCTGCTACATGTGGCTCGGCGGGCTGGCGTTGACGTTCGCCGCGCTCGGCCGCAACGGCGGCGTCGGCGGCGGTGACGCCACCGCGGTCGACCTGTTCCTGGCCGCCCACGGCTTGATGGTGGTCGGCCTGGCGGCGTCCGCCTGCAGCGTGGCCACCTCGGTGCTCACCACCCGGGCGCCCGGCATGACAATGCGCCGCGTGCCGCTGTTCTCGTGGTCGGCCCTGATCGGCGCGCTGGCGATGCTGATCGCGCTGCCGGTGCTGCTCGGCGCGGTCATCTACGCATTCGTCGACCACCGCATCGGCATCCAGGCCAACTTCGGTACCGACGGGATCGGCGCCTGGATCGCCTGGGCGTACTCGGTGCCGGCCGTGATCGTCTACGCGATCCCCGCGGTCGGCGTCGCCGCCGAGTTGATGCCCGTCACGTTCAGACATCGCCAGCCGATGCGCGGCTCGATCTTCGCCGGCACGGCGCTCGTCGGCGTCGCGGCCTTTGCGGTCGTGTCGATGCAACGCGTGCACGAGGTCAGCCTCGACAAGGATCAGCAGTTCGGCGACTTCGTCGACGACGTGCTGCCGTTCCTCATCTTCGCCGGCCTGCCCGTGCTTGGCCTGCTGATGGTGATGGCGCTCGGTGGCCTGACGGCCAAGAGCGGGCTTGCCGACGGTCGCCCACGCGTCACGGCGGGGTTCCTGTTCGCCGACCTAGGCGTGGCGATGATCCTGCTCGGCGCCGTCGCCAACGCGGCGCAGGCGATCACCAACCTCGAGCTGCTCGGCACGACGTTCGAGGAGGGCGCCACGCTGCTCGTCGTGTACGGCGCGGCGATGGCGGTCTTCGGCGGCGTGCTCTTCTGGGCGCCCAAGCTGTGGGGTCGCGTGGTGCCCGAGCTGCATTCGCTGCCGCTCGTGTTGCTCGCGCTGGGCGGCACGGTGCTCGCCGCCGGGCCGCTGATCATCGCCGGGTTCCTCGATCAGGCCGGCGGCCTGCCCGTCAACGACGCCGACGTGGCGGCGATGCTGAGTCTCGACTACGACAGCTCGGGTGAGCTGTGGAACTGGCTCTCGCTGATCGGCCACGCCCTGATGGCGCTCGCCGCGCTGGCCTTCGCGGGCCTGATGGTGAAGGTGTTCACCGGTTCCGGTGACACCGCCGAGGCCAATCCGTACGGCGGCCACACGATCGAGTGGAGCACCACCTCGCCGGCACCGCCCGACAACTACGAGTTCGTGCCCACCGTCGCCTCCCCCTCGCCAGTCTTCGACATGACCTACGAGGGCACCCGGCCGTGAGCCACGACGAGCCCGCTGCATACCTGGCCCTGCCGGCCGCCGGGCTGCCGCCGCCGCGCCGCCAGCTCCTGGTCGGCACCGCCCTCGCGTGTCTCGCCGGCTCGACGCTGGTGGGCGGCATGCTCGCCGTCTGGGTGCTGCTCCGCCAGCGGGTGGTCGACGACGGCGGCCGCTTCCCGGTCGAGTACATCATCACCGAGGTCGCCTCGAACGTGATGCTCATGACGATCTTCGCGCTCTGCCTGTTCGCGCAGTGGGCGCTGTACGCAGCAAAGCGGGGCGACCGAGCCCACGCCATGCTGGCGCTGGGCCTCGTCGCCATCATGGCGATCGCCTTCATCAACGCCCAGGCCTTCGTGTGGCACACCATGGCCGTGCCCGTGCGCGAGAACTACTACGGCGCCCTCTTCTACGCCATGACCGGCACGATGATCGCGCTCGTGACCGTGGGTCTCGCGTTCACCGCGGTCAGTGTGTTCCGCACGCTCGGCGGCGGCCTTCGCGACACCGAGATCCTCGCCGCTCACGCCCTCTACTGGTACTTCGCCGCCGCGGCCTACGCGGCGGTGTGGTTCGTCGTCTACGTCACCAAGTGAGCTGAGCAGCGATGTTCACGACCGGCTCCAAGCTCCTGATCGGCTCGGCAACCGCGGCGGCGCTGTTCGCCCTCGTGTACGGCGTCACCCAGGACGGCTCGCTCGGCACGATCGGGCTGATCGCCGCCGCGGTCGGTCTCGCGTTGCTGGCGGCGATCAACGTCTTCGTCCGCGACTCCAACGTCTCGGCGATGGAGCCGGAAGCGTTCGAGGCCTCCGCCGCCGCCCGCAGCAGCGCTCGGCCGAGCCTGTGGCCGCTGCTCAGCGCGCTCGGCGCCACGACGGTCACGCTCGGGCTGATCACGAACCGCACGTTCTTCGTGCTCGGGATGGCGGCTATCACGGCCGGCGGCCTGGGATGGTTGGTGCAGGCGTGGAGTGAGCGGGCGTCGGCCGACCTTCGCTTCAACCGCCGTGCCCGCAACTCGCTGATCGACCCGATCGAGCTCCCGATCGCGGGTGCGATCGGCGCCGGCATCCTCGTCTACTCGTTCAGCCGTGTGATGCTCGGCCTGCCCTCCAAGACGGCAACAGTTGTCGCCTTCGGCGTGCTGGCCGCGATCGTGCTGGTCGTAGGCACCATCGTCGGGGTCAGGCGCGGCGTCTCGCGCGCAGCGCTCACCGGCACGTTCGGGCTGGCCGCCGTGGCGCTCGTCGCGGGCGGCGCCATCGCCGGGCTGTACGGCGAACGCGAGATCGAGGCTCACCACACTCCGGGCGACATCGCCGAGGAGAACGAGTGCGGGCCCGAGGAGACGGAGGCCGACGAGCTCGCCAGCCAGAACGTGGCGAACAAGTCGAGCGTCGCCGCCGCCGTGATCTTCGACGGCAGCGGGCTGCGGTACGACCTCCCGGGCTACGACGGGACGTCCGCAGGCCTCACGGTGCCGCGCTCGACCCCCACCAACGTCATGTTCCACAACGAGGGCGACGACGATGCGAGGCTCGTGATCGAGATGCATCCACGAGTCGACGACGACGACAACCCCACTGGCCCCGAGCGGATCTGCACGGCGCTCGGCGAGCCCGGCTCGACGCAGTTCCTCACGCTCGTCTTCGCGCTCCCGAGCTCGGCCGTCGAGGGCGGATACGAGTTCACCGTGCCCGGCACCGACGCCAGCCTGCCGGTGGTCGTACCATGATCTGCGTTCCCCGGCCACGCAGGCCATTGCTGGCCACTCACTCGCTGGCGCTCGCTCGCTCCCATCCGCGGAGTGTCGTCCAGTGACCTGTCGCACCGAGAAGGAACCAACGCTCCCGATGTCAGACCGTTCCTCCCGAGTCCGAACCCTGCGGCGCCTCGGTGCCCCGCTCGCAGCGGTCGGCACGATGCTCGTCCTCTCGTCGTGCGCCAAGGAGGCCCCGCAGGACACATGGCAGCCGGAGGGCGAGAACGCCCAGATGATCCAGGACCTCCAGTGGTGGGTGTTCCTCATCGCCGGCATCGTCGGCGTGCTGGTCTTCGCCGCCGTCCTGTACTGCGTCATCCGCTTCAAGGACCGCGGCCAGCCGATCCCGGAGCAGTCGCACGGCAATGCCGTGATCGAGTACACGTTCATCGCCATCCCGGCCGCGCTGCTCGCTGTGATCGGCGGGTTCACGATCAACACGTTGTTCGAGCTCGACCGAACCGACGACACGCAATGCGAGGTCATCGTCACCGGCCAGCAATGGTGGTGGGAGTACGACTACCCGGTCGCCGCCGACGGATCGATCTGCGGTTACATGCCCAACAACGCCGCGGCGCCGATCGTCACCAGCGGCCAGATGGTGATTCCGACCAACACGAAGGTGCTGATCCGTGGCACGAGCCGCGATG
>DASQTR010000192.1:0-4602 GCA_035641795.1 Ilumatobacter sp. | reverse complement strand
CCGCGCCCGAGCCGGTCGAGCCGGTCTCGCGCGCGAACGTCGTCGAGAACGGCGATCCTTATTTCGACCCGGTCGAGATCGTGTTCCCGAACGGCGCCCGCGTGATCGCCACGTCGAACGACATCGTCGAGGGGCAGGTGTCGTTCCAGGCGGCGAGCCCGGGTGGATCGTCGCTACTCACCGACGACGACGTCGTCGACGCGCTGTACGCGGCGAACATCGTCACCAGCAGCGGTGTGGGCGACTTCAACCAGAGCGACCTCGAGCAGATCCTCGCCAACCGCGACGTCGGCGTCGGTGCGTCGATCACGCCGTACGTCGACGGCTTCGCCGGAAATGCTGCGACCACCGACATCGAGGTGCTCTTCCAACTGGTGAACCTCTACATGACGCAGCCACGGTTCGACCCGGTGGCGCTCAATCAAGTGCAGCGGATCTACGGCCCGGTGGTGGACGATCCGTCGTCCGACCCCGAGACAGCAGGCTTCGACGCGCTCCTCGACGCGCGCTACAGCGGCGAGCTGCGCTACGACGTCCTGCCCGCGCCCGAGCAGTTCGCCACGCTCGACCTCGAAGGTGTCGAGCGCGTCTGGCGCGACCGTTACGGCGACGCGGGCGACTGGGTCTTCGCGTTCGCCGGCGACTTCGACGTCGACGACCTGTTCGACCTCGCCGCCAGCTACATCGGCACGCTGCCCGGCACGGGCGCCGTCGAGCAGTGGGTCGACGTCGAGGATCCGCCACCTGCCGGTGTGCTGCGTGAAGAAGTGCAGGCGGGCACAGGCGAGACGTCGACGCTCACCATGCTGTTCACCACCCCTGTCGAAGCCGTCGACGGAGCCCTTCGCGCCAACACCGACGTCGTCACCGAGGTGCTGACGACCCGACTGACCAACGTCATTCGGGAGCAGCTGGGCGAGTCGTACTCGCCGTACGCGTTCTCGTTCATCACCAATGATCCGGGTGCCTTCGTCCAGACCTTCGTCCAGGTAACGGGTTCGCCCGACCGCATCGGATCGGTCGGTGATCTCGTCATCGCCGAGCTGGCCGACCTCGCCGCCGACGGACCGACCGAGCGTGAGTTCGACGGGGCCTACGCCCAGGTCGAGGAGGCGTACGGATTCGTCGACAACGATTCGTTCCTGGAGGAGATCATCAACGACGCGATCTGGCCGGACCGCGATATCCAGGAGTACTTCGACGAGTTCTCGGCCTTGGGCGACGTCACCGCGGACACGGTGCGCGAGTACATCACCGACCACGTGCCGACCGGTCAGTACATCCAGGTGGCGGTGCTCCCGCGCTGACGCGCAGTCGTGCGGGCGTGACTACAGTCCGCCTCACCGACCGAACCGAGACGTCCAAGGGGGACTTCCGATGAGAACTCGCGCCGCCGTCCTGCACGAACTCCATGCGCCGTGGAGCGTCGAGGAGATCGAGCTCGACCCGCCGAAGGCGGGCGAGGTGCTCGTCGAGCTCAAGGCGTCGGGTATGTGCCATAGCGACGAGCACGTCGTCACAGGCGATCTCGCCGGCGCCGCCCCTGGACCGCCCATGGTCGGCGGCCACGAGGGTGCCGGCGTCGTGGTCGAGGTCGGCGCGGGCGTGTCGTGGCTCGAGCCCGGCGACCACGTCGTGTTCGGCTTCGTACCCGCCTGCGGGCGTTGCGTGATGTGCGTGACGGGGCACTCCAACCTGTGTGACAACGCGGCTGCGTTCCCGACGGGACGCCAGATCGGCGACGGCACCGCCCGCCATCACACACTGGACGGCGAGGACCTCGGGCTGATGTGTCTGCTTGGCACGTTCGCCGAGCACACGGTCGTGCACGAGTCGAGCTGCGTCAAGATCGACTCGAACTGGCCGCTCGACAAGGCGTGCCTGCTGGGTTGCGGGGTGGTGACCGGCTGGGGCTCGGCGGTGTACGCGGGCGACGTGCGGCCCGGCGAATACGTCGCCGTCGTCGGCATCGGCGGGATCGGCGCCAACGCGCTGCAGGGAGCACGGATGGCTGGTGCTCGCGCGATCGCGGCCATCGACCCGCTCGATTTCAAGCTCGACATGGCCAAGCGCTTCGGCGCAACGCACACTTACAAGTCGATCGACGAGGCGCTCGAGAAGCTCGGCGAGTCGACGTGGGGCCGCGGCTTCGACGTGATCATCATGACGATGGGCGTCGGCAACGGTGAGGTGCTCGGGCAGGCGTTCTGGTTGGGCGCCAAGCGGGCGCGCATCGTCGTCACCAACATCCACCCGACCAGCGAGCAGTCGATCCAGGTCCCGGCTGCGATGCTCACGCTGTTCGAGAAGCGCATCATCGGGTCGTTGTTCGGTTCCGCCAACATCCGCAAGGACATCCCGCGCCTGATGGAGCTCTACACCCAGGGTCAACTGAACCTCGATGACCTCGTCACTCGCACGTACACCCTCGATCAAGTGAACGAGGGCTACGACGCAATGCGAAACGGCGAGAACATCCGCGGCGTCATCCTGTTCGAGTAGCCGCCAGCCACGGTCCTGCGGCTCCGTACGGCGCGTTCGCGCCTGCCCGGAGGTACGGCGGACGGTGTGACGAGGGCGACACTTGTAGGGGCTTGACCGGTACAGAGCAGTCCGGTACTGTACCGATATAGACAAGCTTTACCGCTACAGACCAAGGAGTTCCCGTGGACACACATGTCTTTCTCACCAACCAGTCGGTCCGTTCACTCGACGGGTTGACCGCCTTCAGCGCCCTGCCGGACGCCCCGGTGCTGCCGTACAAGCCGCGTCGACGTCCGATCCAGGCCGCTCGCCGGGCCCTGCACCGCCAGGCCGCTACGCGACCGGCCCGTCGCCTCGCCCCGGCCACCACGGCTGGGAACCCGTGCGCGTGAGCGCACGCGCCGGACCTGCTTCGGCAGCCTTCGCCTAGGGCATACTCAGGGCGTGGGTCGCGTGACACTGCAGACGGTTGCCGACAAGGTCGGCGTCAGCCGGATGACCGTGTCGAACGCGTTCTCCCGCCCGGACCAGCTCTCCGACGAGCTGCGCAAGAAGGTCCTCGCCGCCGCCGAGGAACTCGGCTACTGGGGTCCCGACCCATCGGGTCGGGCCCTGGCGCGGGGCCGCAGCGGGGCGGTTGGAGTGATGCTCACCGACAACCTTCAACACGCCTTCACCGATCAGTTCGCCACCGTGCTGATGGCGGCGATCGCCGACGAGTTGGCGCCGACCGGTCTTGCCCTGACCTTGCTCACCGCGGTGAACCCCGGCGAGGCGCTCGCCGCGCGCGACGTCGCCCTCGACGGGGCAATGGTGTTCTCGTGTTCCGATTCGCTCGTGTCGGTCGACTGGCTGCGCCGCCGGCGGTTGCCGATCGTGTTCATCGACCAGGAGCCGCAGCCGGAGGACACGTGCGTCAACATCGACGAGGTCGGCGGTGCGCGGGCGTCCGCCGAGCATGTCCTCGCGCTCGGTCACACCCGCATCGCCGTGCTCACGGCTCACCACGGCGAGCCGATGGGTCCGTTGCCGATCGACACGTTGAAACGCGCGACGTACACGACCCGCACCCGGACGATGGGCTTTATCGACGCGCTCGTAGAGAGCGGCATCGAGCCGATCGTCGTCAACGCCGGGCGCACCAACGCCGAGGCTGGTGCTGCTGCGGCCGAGGTTTTCCTGCGTGGGGCCGACCGGCCGACCGCGGTGCTGTGTTTCGCCGACGTGATTGCGGCGGGCGTGCTGCGAACCGCGCGTCAGGTCGGCATCGATGCGCCCGGCGAACTGTCGATCGTCGGGTTCGACGACGCGCCATTCGCGGCGACGACAACGCCGCCGTTGACGACGGTCCATCAAGACGTCGCCGGTAAGGGTCGCACGGCTGTTGAGTTGCTCAAGCAGTTGATCGAGGCCAAAGCCGCCGGTGAGGAGTTGGCGCCGACGCACGTCGTCCTGCCGACGCGGCTGGTCGTGCGAGACAGCACTGCCCCCAGCCATGATCCAGTTGGTGTCTGACACCCGAAGGGTGGGCGGGTTCAAGCGTTAGGCAGCGACAGCGTCGTGCACGAACGTCAGATAGTCGCCCGAGCACATGCCGGGCAGCGTGGACGTGCGTAGCCAAGCCGGCGGGTCTGCGACTCCCGCGTAGAACCGCAGACTCGACCATCGATACGTGACGATGTCGACCGGCGGGGAAAGGTCCTCGGGGTTGCGGTGGATGTACCGACCGGCCCGTGCGAGATGATCGGGCGTGTCGACGACCACCGAGCGGAACCTTGACCTGAAGAGCGGTCCGTCCCGCCGTTGCGGGCGTTGATCCGACGGGAGTAGGTGGATCCGATTTGCTGCATGAAGGAGGAGAGACCGCCGTCCGGACAGTGCAGCAGCAGGTGGAAGTGGTTCGGCATGAGGCAATACGCATGCACCTCGACCGCAACGCGCTCCGTGCCCTCGGCAAGCAGACGTTCGAAAGCAAGCCCGTCGTTGATGGTGAAGAAGATGCGCTCGCGGTCGGCACCGCGATTCATGACGTGGTGCCAGGCGCCCGCAACGTCGTGTCTTGTCGTCCGTCCCATGCGCTCATCTTGAACGCACGCTGTCACACCGCTCGGTGTCAGC